>CASEEM010000010.1 GCA_949286985.1 uncultured Eubacteriales bacterium | reverse complement strand
AGCGGGGAGGTTTTTCGGTTAACGGATTGTGAATGATTGCTTCTTCACGCCCGGTGAGATCAACCACGTGACCAGCTCGGCCGCCGGGAACGCCAGCCAGACGCCCGTGATTCCGAGGAAGCGGGAGAGCAGGACCGCCATCAACGTGATGGCGACGATGCCGCGCGAGATCGCGATGACGGCAGAGGCACGCGCTTGCCCCGTTGCACTGTAGAATCCCGCTTTCACGATATTGACCGCCGCGAGCAGGAAGCCGACGAAGTAGATGCGGAGCGCCGGGACGGCCATGTCGCGGAGCGCTTCGGATCCTTCGCTGTTGAAGATATCGGTGAGACCCGGAGCGAAGACGAGCACGACGGCAACGACGAGCACAGCGATGGCAACCGCGATTCTGCGCGCGTGGCCGTAGAGCTCCTTCTCCACCTTCGCATCCTGCAGTCCGTGGAGGGCGCTCACTGCCGGCTGAAGTCCCTGCGAGACACCGTTGAAGATGCCCGTCGCAACGAGCGCAATATTAGCGAGGACGCCGTAAGCCGCGACAGCCAGATTGCCGCCGAGCGCGAGGAGCAGATAATTGAAGATCAGCGTCGTGATGCCGCTCGAAATCTCTCCGACGAAGGGCGCGACGCCGAGGCTGCACGAGGAGAGCAGCCGGCGAAAGGACGGGAGCCTCCGCGCGAAGACGATCGTGTTCTTCTTCGTCAGGAAGTGGAAGAAGAGACAGATGATAATGCTGATGATCGGCGAGATCGCGGTCGCGAGCGCCGCACCGGCCATGCCGAGCTGACACGGGAACATCAGGACATAGTCGAAGACGATATTAAAGAGTCCGCTGATAAGCGTCGCCGCCATAGCGAGCTTCGGCGCACCGTCGTTCCTTGTGAAAGCCGTGAAAGCATAATTCATCAGGAAGAACGGTGTGAAGAAGATGATGATCTTGAGATACGGCTCGCCGAGCGCAAGGATGGTATCATCCGCACCGAGCGCTCGGAGAATCTCTTCCGCATAGAAGTATCCGACGCCGATGAAAATAACGCTGAGGATGAGATCCCAGAAGAGGGCGTTCGAGAAAAAAGCGTCCGCGTCCTTGCCGCCCTGCGCCTTCGTTAAGGTATAACGCGTCGCTGCTCCGATGCCGATCATGGATCCGATGGCATAAATGAGCCCGTAGATCGGCAGCACAAGATTGAGCGCCGTGATGCCGTTCGCGCCCTTTGCCATGGAGATAAAAAAAGTGTCTGCCAGGATGTAGCAGGACGTTCCGACCATTGCCAGGATGTTCGGGAAGATGTATCGTTCAAGCATTCGTTTGTAATTCATGCTTGTTATTATAGCATAGGATTCCTTATAAAAAATAAAAATCGACATGTCACATTAGTACGACATCAATGACCTTGTTTTCATTTTGTGGTTGGATTAGAATTTTTGGAGGAAAGGTTGGGAGGTATACTCATGAGAAACGGCGGAAGAAACAAGATCAAGCTTTTGAAGCTTTATGAAATGCTCATGAAAGAGACTGATGCGGATCACCATTTAACGACGAACCAGATTTGTGACCGGCTCAATGCCATGGATATTCCATGCGATCGACGAACCTTGACGGATGATATCGAGACCCTGATTAATAATGGCTATGAGGTCAAGAAGGACAAGGTTCGCAATACAAATAAATATTGGACCGTAGAACGCCCCTTCGAGAAAGGGGAACTTCGCGTTCTCGCCGACGGAGTCCGTGCAGCTCGCTTCATACCGAAGAAGATCACGGACTATTTTATCGAACGAATCGGGGACCTCGGCGGCCGCGCATTTGCGAAGGAACTGGAAGAGGGTCTCGTGGACTACCAGCCGGCCAAGCACACGAACATGACGGCGGTTTACGCACTGGACGACCTTCATCAAGCCATCCTCGATAATGATTATGTCACCTTCCGTTATTTTGACCTGGATCACCGGGCGGAGAGGAGATATCGTCTCGATGAGAACGGTCGCGAGAAGGTCTACGAGGTTGAACCGGTCGGCCTGATTTACAATTCCGACTTCTATTATCTTCGCGCTTATGCACCGTATGCCGAGGAATTTCGCAATTACCGTGTTGACCGCATGGCCGATGTGAAGGTGGATCCGCATCGTAAGATTTCTCTGCGTGCGAAGGCGGAGCGCTGCAATCTTCCGATTTTCAATAAGGAGGCCTTCCGCATGTTTGACGGACGGCCGCGCAGCCTGACGCTGGAATTCCCGGAGTCGGATTGCAATGCCATCTTCGATATTTTCGGAGAAGATGTCCATACTTCGATTCATCCGGCCCCGACCTCGGAGCACGAACCGGGAGAAGAGCCGAAATACCGCCTCCGTGTGGAGGTCCGCCCGAGCCCGGTCTTCTATTCGTGGCTCGTTCAATACGGCGGACGGATTCGCATTGTCGAAGCTCTTCATGATGACGGAGACGAGATCAGACAGGAATTCCGCGCACTTCTCGAGCAGCTGCTCGGAACGCTGCAGCAAGCCTAAGGCGTTTCTCGCCGCAAGAATCCGAGGTCGCGCACTTATAGATAAAAAAATAATGCTTCCCGTATGATTGATTCATACGGGAAGCATTTTTACTTTGAACACTTGGATACCTTATCCTTCGATGGCAATATACTTCTTCTCCGGAATCTTGTTCTCCGCCTTCGGGATATAGAGCATCAGGATGCCGTGCTTGAACTCCGCGCGGATATCCGATTCGCTGACGCCGTTGCCGACATAGAAGCTTCTCTGGCAAGCGCCGGAATAACGCTCTCTGCGGATATACTTGCCGGTCTCTTCATTCTGCTCGTCCTGATCGACGCCCTTGGCCGCGCTGATGACGAGGTAACCATGGTCGAGAGAGATCTCGATCTCATCCTTCGTGAAGCCCGGGAGATCCATCGCGAGCTCATAACCGTCATCAGTCTCCTTGACATCGGTCTTCATCAGGTCTCTACCGTGGTGACCGTACAGTCTCTTCTGCAGGCGTCTCATATCTCTTTCTTCATCGCGGAAGAAATCATTCATAAAGTCATCGAAAAGGTTTTCGCCGAAAATCGTAGGCATAAACATAAATCATCACTCCTTTTATTGTAAGCTTACGCTTCTTGATTCTGTACTCAGAACCGGAGGGGTGGATTCGGAAGGTCTTCGTTCAGGTTCGGCTGTTTCCGATCCCTTTCGGATCTCTCTTCCTTCGTTCTGACTGTATTATAGTCCATGCTGTTAGCACTGTCAATAGGTGAGTGCTAAAAATTTACAAAAAATTTTTCTGCTCGTGCAAAAAGCGGTCCCTCCCTCGGGAGGGACCGTGCTTCTTATGAACCGGATAGGAATAGGCTACATGCATGCCTTCAGCAACTCGAAGATCTCTTCGCGCGAGAGATGTGTGCAGCAGCCCTCCGAGAGGTTGCACGTCTCTGCTGTCTTTCGGAGGATCTCTTCATCGGTAATGTCGATCTCCGAGAGGTGAGTCGGGAGTCCGATTTCGCGGATGAAATCCTCGAGCGCGTCGATGCCGGCGAGGGCGAGCGCGTCCTCCGTCATATCGCTCGGGTCGATGCCGAAGACCTCCCGGGCGAACCGTGCGAAGCGGGCGACATCGCCCTTATAGATGCGGCGGTACATCTCCGCGTGGATCGCCGAGAGGCCGAAGCCGTGGTTGCAATCCGTGAACGCCCCGAGCTGGTGCTCGATCTGGTGTGCCTGGAAGTCTGTTTGCTTTCCGATTTTGAGAATTCCGGTCTCTGCCAGCGACGAATCCCATATGAGCTCGCTTCGCGGCTCGAGGTCCTCCGGATGCGCGATGGCGAGGCGGAGGTTTCGGATGATGCTCCGCATGACCGATTCGTTCAGCTCATCCGAGACGATGATGCGACGCGGACCGCCGAAATAGGTCTCCATGCAGTGCGAGAGCGAGTCGAAAGCGCCGGAGATGAACTGCTTCATCGGGAGCGACATCGTATAGGACGGACGGAGGAAGGAATGCTCCGGGTAGGAGCCGTAGAGGCTCTCCTTGATGCCGAGCTCCTCGTTCGTGATGACGGCCTCCTTGTTCATCTCGGATCCCGTGCCGGCCGCCGTGAGGACGGCGAGAAGAGGGATCGGGTTCTCCGGGAAGCGGCCGCGCTGAAGCTGTCCCTCCCAGAGGTCCTCGTCCATGGCCGCCTGCCAGACCGCCGCCTTGCTGCAATCGAGGACCGAGCCGCCGCCGACCGCGAGGACGACGTCAATAGCGTGCTCGCGAATGAGAGCGGCGCCTTCCTGCGCCTTGGCATACGTCGGATTCGGCATGATGCCGGAGAATTCGAAGACGTTCTTCCCGGCTTTACGAAGTACGGCCGTCATATCGTCATAAATGCCGTTTTTCTTGATCGACCCGCCGCCGTAGGAGAGGAGGACGTTCGGGCCGTATTCCCCGAGGACCTCTGTGAGTTCGTCGATGCACGATTCGCCGAAATGCACCCGGACCGGCAGCTCATAATAGAAAGAATTCATGGTTTTGCTCCTTTGCCGTAAAATGTTGCTCTTATTATAGCATAACCGGCCGCCGCAGGCTTGAAGCGGCGCGAAGAGTCTTTATAATGGAAGAAAGAAAACGATTCGAAAGGGAGGACGAAGATGAGAAGACAAGACAGACAGCTGACGGATGCAGCGGATTTGAAGGCCATCCTGGAGAAGTCGGATACACTTTCGCTTGCGATGCAGGATGATGAATGTCCCTATCTCGTGCAGCTTCATTACGGCACGGAGTGGGACGGCGAGGGCCCGATCGTCCTCTATGCGCACTCGGCCAAGGAGGGCCACAAGCTCGATTGTCTGGCCAAGGATCCGCATATCGCCGTTTTCATTTACAACTCCGTGGAGATGATCGAGGCCGAGGTTCCGTGCGGGTACGGCTCGAGGTTTGAGTCGCTCTTCGGCCGCGGCACGGGCGAGGTCGTCACCGATCTCGAGGAAAAGACCCACGCGCTCAAGGTCCTGATGCGCTCGGTCGCTCATAAGGAATTCGAGTTCGACGAGAAGATGGTGAACAGCGTCGCGGTCATCAAGATGACGCTGACGGAGTATACGGCAAAGGCACACCGTTAAGAGGTGTGCAGCAGGGAAGGGATCACAAAAGGCGTCTTATGTGAAGAAGGCTTGAAAACAATGGACTCTTATGAGAAATGTATGCGTAAAGCCTTGTATTTTGCGGTTCTTTCGCTTATAATTTCAATCGTTAGCACTTTGTTTGAAACGGGACGAAGTGGATGCGAGTATTTTACATTAAGGAGAGATCATTATGAATAAGACTGAATTGATCAATGCAGTAGCTGAGAACACGGGCCTTTCGAAGAAGGACGCTTCGGCAGCTGTTGTCGCAGTATTCGATGAGATTACGAAGGCTATGGCTAAGGGCGAGAAGGTTCAGATTCTCGGATTCGGTAACTTCGAAGTTCGTGAGAGATCGGCACGTCAGGGTCGCAACCCGCAGACGGGCGAGGTAGTAGAGATCGCGGCTACGAAGGCTCCGGCTTTCAAGGCTGGTAAGGCCCTGAAGGAAGCGGTTAAGTAATCATCGCAAGGGTGAGCAAGCGGGCAGCGACTGCCCGCTTTTTTCTTGGCGTCGAGGGAACTTCGGCAAAGCTGCCGGAGTCTTCCTGCTATAGAGGAGGTAAGTGATGGAAGAGAACAAGGACATGGAGCGTCCGGAAGAGAATTGCACGCATGATTGTTCGAGCTGCTCGGCGAACTGCTCTTCGCGCGAGGGCGGCGCCCCGGGCAAGGAGGCGCTCAATGCGCACAGCAAGGTGAAGAAGGTCATCGGCATCGTCAGCGGCAAGGGCGGCGTCGGCAAGTCGATGGTCACGGGTCTTGCAGCAGTTGCGGCGAGACGCGAGGGATATGAGGTCGGCATCTTGGATGCGGATATTACGGGGCCGTCGATTCCGAAGATGTTCGGCATTCACGAGACGGCCGGTGCTTCGGAGATCGGGATTCTCCCGGAGGCCAGCGGCTCGGGCATCAAGGTCATGTCGCTCAACCTTCTGACGCAGAATGAGACGGATCCGGTCATCTGGCGCGGACCGGTCATCGCCGGCGCGGTCACGCAGTTCTGGACGGATGTCGCATGGGGAGATCTCGACGTGATGTTTATCGATATGCCGCCGGGCACGGGCGACGTCCCGCTCACGGTCTTCCAGTCGCTCCCGGTCGACGGCATCATCATCGTCACGTCGCCGCAGGAGCTCGTCTCGATGATCGTCGAGAAGGCGTACAACATGGCGAAGATGATGAACATTCCGGTTCTCGGCGTAGTCGAGAACATGAGCTACTTCACGTGCCCGGATTGCGGACGCAAGCTCGAGATCTTCGGACCGAGCCGCGTGGATGAGATCGCAGCGGCGAAGGGACTGCCGGTTCTGGCCAAGCTGCCGATCGATCCGGAGCTCGCGCGCATGAGCGACGAGGGACGCATCGAGTTCGCAGGCGAGAATCCGCTGCAGGCGTCGGTCAAGGAGATGCTGAAGTAGGCTCGCGCAAAACGCCGACGCGGAGCCTCGCGCAAAACGCCGTATGAATAAGCGGCGTCGGCGACTTTGAATGACGCAATAGAGAGCAAAGAGATGCCTTGGGGCATCTCTTTATTTATATTTTACTTGACATCGGCGGCCTGCACGATATAATCATAGTTGTTTAGAAATACTAAACTTTAAATTAACTATTACTTGCCACCCGGAGGCGGTCCGGGTGGCTTTTCACGGAAAGGATATTATGGGTATCGGCGAGAAAATAAGACAGCTTCGCATCGAACGCGGCCTGACGCAGGAGGAACTGGCGGACCGTGCGGAGCTTTCAAAGGGCTTTATCTCTCAGATGGAGCGCGACCTGACTTCGCCGTCGATCGCTACGCTCGAGGATCTCCTGACCTGCCTCGGTTCGGACCTCCATACCTTCTTCTCGGAGCCGGAGCATCCTCCGATCGTCTACTCGGAAGAGGATTATTTCGTCAAGGAGGATGAAGAGCACGGCAGCGAAATCAGCTGGGTCGTTCCGAATGCACAGAAGAACATGATGGAGCCGATTCGGCTGAGGCTGGCCCCGGGCGGATCGACGATCGAGGAGGATCCGCATGAAGGCGAGGAGTTCGGTTACGTCCTCGAGGGCAGCGTCGAAGTTCATTTCGGAGCGGATTTGCATCCGGTGAAGCAGGGCGAATCCTTTTATCTGTACCCTTCGAAAGAACACTATTTGACGAGTGAAGAAGGTGCAGTGGTGATTTGGGTCAGCACGCCGCCGAGCTTCTGATGCACGGCGACACTTGAATGAGGTTACAAGAATTAGGAACGAAGAAAGGAAAGAAAAGCGGTGAATGAACTTATCAGGCTCGAGAATATCGTGAAGAGCTTCGAGAACACGCATGTTCTCAAGGGCATCGACCTCGTGGTGAAGGAGAATACCTTCGTCACGCTGCTCGGTCCGTCGGGCTGCGGCAAAACGACGATGCTTCGCATCATCGGCGGCTTTGAAACGCCGGACCAAGGACGCGTCTATTTCGACGGGAAGGATATCACGAACCTCCCGGCAAATCAGCGCCATATCAATACGGTATTCCAGAATTATGCGCTTTTCCCGCACATGTCGGTCGGGGAGAATGTCGCATTCGGCCTCCGCATTCAGGGGAAGGACGAGGATTATATCCGGGACAAGGTCGCTTACGGCCTGAAGCTCGTCAATCTGTCCGGATTCGAGAACCGCAGCATTGAGGGACTTTCGGGCGGGCAGCAGCAGCGCGTCGCCATGGCACGCGCCATCGTCAACGAGCCGCGCGTCCTCCTGCTCGATGAGCCGCTCGGTGCGCTCGACCTCAAGCTCCGCCAGGAGATGCAATATGAGCTCGTTCGCCTGAAGCATGAGCTCGGCATCACCTTCCTCTATGTCACGCACGACCAGGAGGAGGCGCTTACGATGTCGGATACCGTCGTCGTCATGAACAACGGCGAGATCCAGCAGCTCGGCACGCCGGAGGAGATTTATAACGAGCCGGAGAACGCTTTCGTCGCGGACTTCATCGGCGACAGCAATATCATTCCGGGCTGCATGATCAAGGACGGCCTCGTCGAGATTCTCGGCTGCCCGTTCCCGTGCATCGACGGCACGGAGACCGGATTCCGTCCGGGACAGCCGGTCGACGTCGTCATCCGCCCGGAGGACATCGAAATTCGTCCGTACGGCGAGGGCATCATGAACAGCACGATTTCGAGCAATCTCTTCATCGGTGTTCATTATGAGATGCTGGCCGTCAGCGAGTCGGAGAAGCCGTTCGAGTGGCTGCTCCAGAATTATGATTCTTATGATGTCGGCGAGAAGATCGGTATGTACATCCGTCCGGAGAACATTCAGATCATGCACAAGCCGAAGTCCGAGGCAGAGGAGGCATTGGAACTTGATATCTAGAAAAAGCTATAATGCGCCTTTCGTCGTCTTCCTCATCGCCGGTACCGTGATCCCGATCCTTTCGATCGCTTATTACGGATTCACGAACCGCAGCGGCGAGGTGACGACGGAGAACCTGACCGCCATCTTCTCGCAGAATAACCTTTCGGCGCTCGGTCTCTCGCTCTTGCTGGCTCTCATCAGCACGGTCGTCTGCCTTCTCCTCGCCTTCCCGATGGCGATGATTCTTCGCGGCAGCAAGTACGGCCGGCAGGGCTTCATGATCTTCGTCTTCATCCTCCCGATGTGGATGAACTTCCTCCTTCGCACGATGGCTTGGCGCGTCCTCCTCGAGCGGAGAGGCGTTATCAACAGCGTGCTGGCCATCTTCGGCCTTCCGGGGCAGGAGCTCATCAACACGCCGGCGGCCATCGTCCTCGGCATGGTTTACGATTTCCTGCCGTTCATGGTCCTGCCGATCTATAATGTCGTCAGCAAGATCGACGAGCACCTCATCGAGGCGGCGTACGATCTCGGGGCGAAGAAGTCCTATGTCTATCGCCGCGTCATCCTGCCGCTCAGCCTTCCGGGCATCGTCAGCGGCATCACGATGGTCTTCATTCCGGCGCTCACGACCTTCGTCATTTCGAACATGCTCGGCGGCGGCAAGATCAATTTGATCGGTAATATCATCGAGCAGGAATTCACCGTCAACTCGAACTGGTATCTCGGTTCGGGTCTCTCGCTTGTCATGATGATCTTCATCCTCATGAGCATGCTGATCCTGCGCAAATTCGATAAGACGGGAGGTGAGAACATCTTATGAAGACGGCTAAGAAAATCGGCGGCGGGGTCTACCTGGTCCTGATCATGCTCTTCCTCTACCTGCCGATTCTCACTTTGATTGTTCTCTCCTTCAACGAGAGCAAGTCCATGTCGGTATTCACCGGCTTCTCGCTTCGCTGGTATGAGGAGATGTTTCAGAGCCCGCAGATCATCGAGGCGCTCATGAACACCTTCACGATTGCGGTCCTGGCTTCGCTCATCGCCACCGTCATCGGCACGCTTGCGGCCATCGGCATTGAAGCACTTCGTCCGCGCACGCAGTCGCTGCTGCTCGGTCTGAACAACATCCCGATGCTGAATGCGGATATCGTCACGGGCATCTCCCTGATGCTCTCCTTCCTGATGTTCGGCATTTCGCTCGGCTACGGGACGCTGCTCTTCTCGCACATCACGTTCTGCATCCCGTACGTCATCCTCTCGGTTCGTCCGCGCATGAACCGAAAGACGGAGACGCTCTACGAGGCCGCCCTCGATCTCGGCGCTTCGCGCGGGTATGCCTTCCGTAAGATCGTCCTCCCGGAGCTTCTTCCGGGCATTATCTCGGGCGCCATGCTTTCGTTCACGATGTCGGTCGACGATTTCGTCGTCACCCACTTCACACGCGGAGCCGGCATCAACACGATTTCGACGCTCATCTATTCGCAGGTCAAGATCGGCATCCGTCCTTCGCTCTACGCGCTCTCGACGGTCGTCTTCCTGATTGCGCTCATCGTGCTGATTATCGGCAACATCGATAAGGATAAGGAGGAAGTCGCATGAAGAAGAACACCTTCGCGGTTCAGCGGCCGCGCAAGAAGAAGCGCATGATGGCCATCGGCCTTCTCGTCATCCTCCTGCTCTTCGGCTTCGTCGCAGCGCGGAAAGCTTCCGCCGGCGGCGAGAACGGCATCCTCTATCTCTATTGTTACGGCGATTATTACGATCCGCTTCTGATTGAGAAATTCGAAGAAGAAACCGGCATCGTCGTCGTCGAGGACATGTACGATACGGCCGAGGAGATGTATCCGATCATCGCCAACAACTCCGTCAGCTACGACCTCATCTGCACCTCGGATTATATGATCGAGAAGATGATTGATGAGGACCTTATGGCTCCGCTCGATAAGGAGAACATCCCGAACCTCGCCAATATCGATCCGGCGTATCTTGAGATGTCGGAGAGCTTCGATCCGGGCAATGCCTACAGCGTACCGCATGCCGTCGGTGTCGCCGGCATCGCTTATAACAAGGAGATGGTCGGCGATAAGGTCATCGATTCCTGGAACGACCTCTTCGATCCGGCCTTCAAGGATCAGATCATCATGCCGGACAGCGTCCGCGACGCTTATATGATCGCGCTCCGCTCCCTCGGCTATGATCAGAATACCGAGAACCCGGAGGAGATTGCAGAAGCCACAGAGAAGCTCAAGGAGCAGAAGCCGTACGTCTACGCCTATGCTAACGACGCGGCTCGCGATTATCTGGCAGACGGCTCGGCAGCGGTCGGCGTGGTATGGAACGGCGAATATGTCTATACCCACGATCTCAATGAGGACGTCGAATTCGTGGTGCCGAAGGAGGGCTCCGAATTCTTCATCGATTCCTGGGCGATTCCGAAGTCGGCCGCGAACAAGGAGAATGCCGAGAAATTCATCGATTTCATGTGCCGTGCGGATAATGCCGCAACGAATTTTGAATATCTCTATTACACGATGCCGAACAAGGCGGCTGTCGAACAGCTGGATCCGGAGGTCGTCAACGACCCGTCCATCTTCCCGACGGAGGAGACCATCGCAGCCTGCGATACGCTGCGCAACCTCAGCCCGGAGGTCATGGAACTCTATTCCGAGAGCTGGAAGAAGGTCAAGGGCAGCAGTTAAGGCCCTTCCTTACAAGTTCATACAAAGCAAAACCGGACGCTTCGGCGTCCGGTTTTTTTACATATCTTAGGATTCTTCTTCGCGGAAAAGCAGCTTCGCTGCTGCTTTCCATGCTTAGTTCTGCGCATCGCGGTAGATGGCGAGGAGCTGATCGATTTCCTCCTGACTGAGCTCATTCATCGCATAATTCTTCAGGACGGAGGCGTCGCCGGTTTCCTGATACTCCTGGTAGACCGAGAGGGCCTCGCCGTCGACGTGGTTCATCACGATGTTCTGTACCGTCTCCTTCTGCTCGTCGGTGAGATTCTCATAAGCCGCCTCGGACGACGGATCGAGGGCGAACGAACTTGCAGCCTGATCATAGAGCTTCTCGGCGGCTTTCTCCTTGACCGGCTGGAGTAGGAAGAAATAAGCGCCGAAGCCGATGATGACGAGCAGGATCAGGACGATGACGAGCTTGCCGGCGCGGTGCTTCTTAGGTGCTTGACTGGCGTGTTTCATGAGTACTCCTTTTCTTCTTTTCGTACTATTGTACTATTGTGATTGTACTATCGCGGTTCGCGGGCGACCCGCGAGAGGGTTTTCTTCGGAACGGATTCTATTCTATCATGTTTCGGGCGGAGGTGGGTGATTTCATCAGAACTACACACAAAAGACGAGGGAAACCGTTGACACCGGAGAACGGAAAGAGTATATTATGTATTGTAGTTAGCACTCCGAACGCATGAGTGCTAATATCGCAGAAAGGAGGGACACGCATGGAATTAACCGAAAGACAGCTGCGCATCCTTCAGGCGATCATTACCGATTATGTCAAGAACGCGGAGCCGGTCGGTTCCCGTTCCATTGCCAAGAAATATGAGCTCGGCGTCAGCCCGGCGACCATCCGCAACGAGATGGCCGATCTCGAGGATCTCGGATACCTCACGCATCCGCACACCTCGGCCGGCCGCGTGCCTTCGGACAAGGCGTACCGGCTGTATGTCAACAGCCTCATGAGCAAGCCGGAACTGAGCGAACAGGCGAAGAAGGCGATCAATGAGCGCATGCAGGTGGATCTCTCGGAATTCGATGAGACCATCCGTCATGCGGCCTCCTTGCTGAGCGAGATCACGAAGCTGGCATCCTTCGCCATGACGCCGGCGACGAACCTCGATACGCTGAAGTTCATCCGCCTGCTGCCGGTCGACGAGAGCACCATCGTGCTCATGATCGTATCCGACAGCGGCAACGTCACGAATACGTCGCTGCACACGGATGCCCCGTATACGCCGGAGAGCCTCGAGATCATCAGCAAGTCGATGACGTACCGCTATAACGGTCATACGCTGGACGAGGTCCTGCGCCATACGATCATCGACGATTGCAGCAGCGATATCGAGACCATGGGCGCGCTGGCCGGAAGCGTCATGCCGAACTTCATGAAGACGCTCGAGGATATGCTCAATGTCAACCTCTATCTGGAGGGACTGACGAACATCTTCAACATCCCGGAGTACAACTCCATGGATCGCGCCCGCAGCTTCCTCGAACTCGTGGACCGCAAGGAGCAGTTTACGAGGGACATGCTGGAGCGCGGCGACGGTCTCATCGTTACCATCGGCGAAGAGAATACCGACACGGCGATGAAGGACTGCTCGCTCATCACGGCGACCTATCATGTGGACGGCAAGCTGATCGGCAAGATCGGCGTCATCGGGCCGACCCGTATGGATTACGGCGGCATCACGTCCATCATGGAATATCTCACCAATAATCTGAGCCGTTCCTTCATGCTCGGCTCGGGAAACAGAAAGGATAAGTAAGAATGACGGAAGAGAAGAAGGCACAGACCTCGGCAGAGGCACAGGCTGCGGAGGAGCAGGCGGACGCTGCTGCGGAGGAGCAAGCGCAAAAGGCTTCGGCAGCCGGCGAAGAAGAGGCCGAAACCGCTTCGGAAGCCTCGGAAGAGAGCAGCAGCGCGGCCGGCGAAGAGACGGCAGCGGAATCCTCGGAGAAGGCTGACGAAGAAGCCGCCGAGAAGGCCGAGAGCGAACGGTATATGCGCCTCATGGCAGAGTTTCAGAATTACAAGAAGCGCGTCGCGAAGGAGAAATCCGACATTCACGCCTTTGCGAACGAGAAGCTCATCGTGTCGATGCTGACCGTCCTCGACAATTTCGAACGCGCCCTGGCTGCCGACCCGGCCGCCGATCCGGAGGCCTACGGCAAGGGCATGGAGCTCATCTTCGGACAGCTCAAGGACCTTCTCAAGAAGGAGGGATTGGAGGAGGTCGAGTGCCTCGGCGAGGAGTTCGATCCGGAGAAGCACAATGCGGTGATGACGGAGGAGACCGAGGAATACGAGAGCGGCCACGTCTCCAAGGTCCTGCAGAAGGGCTACCGCCTCGGCGAGAAGGTCGTTCGTCCTTCGATGGTCACCGTGGCCAAGTAAGGCTGAAGCAGCGCCGCGAAAAGCTCGCTGCGGCGGCTTTTCCGCGAGTGCTTTTACACGATACAGAGCAACAATATCTAATGAAGTAAAGTACGATGCAAATCGTGAAAGGAAGGAAGAAAATGAGTAAGATTATCGGAATCGATCTTGGTACGACTAACAGCTGCGTCGCTGTACTGGAAGGCGGAGAGCCAACGGTCATTACGAACGCAGAGGGTATGAGAACGACGCCTTCGGTCGTCGCATTCACGAACAAGGGCGAGAGACTCGTCGGTGAGACGGCAAAGCGTCAGGCGATTACGAACCCGGACCGCACGATCAGCTCGATCAAGCGTCACATGGGTGAGAATTATACGGTCGAAATTGACGGCAAGAAGTATACGCCGCAGGATATTTCGGCAATGATTCTGTCGAAGCTGAAGGCGGATGCCGAGGCATATCTTGGTGAGAAGGTTTCGGAGGCGGTCATCACGGTACCGGCTTACTTCTCGGACGCGCAGAAGCAGGCGACGAAGGATGCCGGCAAGATCGCAGGCCTCGATGTTAAGAGAATTATCAACGAGCCGACGGCAGCTTCGCTCGCTTACGGACTCGATAAGGGTGAGGGTTCGCAGAAGATCCTCGTTTACGATCTCGGCGGCGGTACGTTCGATGTCTCCGTCCTCGAGCTCGGCGACGGCGTCTTCGAGGTTCTCGCGACGAACGGTGATACGCACCTCGGCGGTGATGACTTCGATAATAAGATCGTCGATTTCCT
The DNA here is from genome assembly GCA_949286985.1 of uncultured Eubacteriales bacterium. Classification (GTDB taxonomy): domain Bacteria; phylum Bacillota; class Clostridia; order Peptostreptococcales; family Anaerovoracaceae; genus Mogibacterium. Next base: position 54,231 of record CASEEM010000010.1, on the reverse strand, counting down.
CATCGATACGTTTAAGAATGAGAACGGCGTCGACCTCCGCGGCGATGCGCTGTCCATGCAGCGCCTGAAGGAAGCTGCAGAGACGGCGAAGAAGGAGCTCTCGAGCGCGCAGACGTCGAAGATCTCCCTCCCGTTCATCACGGTTTCGGAGGCCGGTCCGCTCCACATGGATATCGATCTCACGAGAGCACGCTTTAATCAGCTGACGTCTGACCTCGTCGCACGCAGCATTGAGCCGATGCACAAGGCCATGGCAGATGCCGGCGTCACGAACAACGATATCGATAAGGTCATCCTCGTCGGCGGTTCGACGAGAATCCCGGCTGTTCAGGAGAAGGTCAAGGAAGTCACGGGCAAGGAACCGTTCAAGGGCATTAACCCGGATGAGTGCGTTGCTATCGGTGCTTCGATTCAGGCCGGCGTTCTGACCGGTGAGGTCAACGACGTCCTCCTGCTCGATGTCACGCCGCTTTCGCTCTCCATTGAGACGCTCGGCGGCATCGCTACGAAGCTCATCGAGAGAAATACGACCATCCCGACGACGAAGAGCCAGATCTTCTCGACGGCAGCCGACAACCAGACGACGGTCGACATTCACGTCATGCAGGGTGAGCGTGAGATGGCAGCAGACAATATCACGCTGGGACGCTTCCAGCTCACGGGCATTGCTCCGGCTCCGCGCGGCATCCCGCAGATTGAGGTCAAGTTCGACATCGATGCGAACGGCATCGTCAACGTCAGTGCGAAGGACCTCGGCACGGGCAAGGAGCAGAAGATTACCATCACCTCGTCGACGAAGCTCTCCGAGGATGAGATCAATGCGAAGGTCAAGGAAGCAGAGCAGTATGCTGCCGAGGACAAGAAGAAGAAGGAAGGCATTGAGGCCAAGAACCAGGCAGAGGCCATGATCTTCGAGACGGATAAGCAGATGAACGAGCTCGGCGACAAGATTACGGCAGACGAGAAGTCCCGCATCGAGAGCGCGAAGAGCGACCTTCAGGCTGCGATGTCCTCGGATGATACGGAGGCCATCAAGTCGAAGACGGAAGCCCTCGCACAGGCCTTCTATCCGGTTTCGCAGCGTATCTATCAGGAGGCGCAGAATGCTCAGCAGGCAGCCGGTCAGGCCGGTGCCGATGCCGGTCAGGCAGCTTCCGGCAGCACGAATGCGAACGATAATACTGTTGACGCCGATTATGAGGTTGTCGACGACGATAAGTAAGGCGAGTTAGATGGCGGATAAAAGAGATTATTATGAGGTGCTCGGCCTTCAGAAGGGGGCTTCGGAGGATGAAATCAAGAAAGCCTTCCGAAAGATGGCCATGAAGTACCATCCGGACCGAAATCCGGGGGACAAGGAAGCCGAGGAGAAGTTCAAGGAAATCAACGAGGCTTACAGCGTTCTCTCCGATCCGGAGAAGAAAGAGAAATACGATCGCTTCGGCTTCGCCGGTGTCGACCCGAATGCGGGCTTCGGCGGAGCGGGCGCAGGGGGCTTCGGCGGTTTCGGAGGCTTCGGCGGATTCGATTTCGATGACATTTTCAGCAGCTTCGGTTTCGGCGGCGGGCGAACCCGCCGCCGCGATCCGAATGCGCCGCGTCCGGGTGCGGATCGCCAGCTTCAGGTACGTCTCTCCTTCACAGAGGCCATCTTCGGCTGTGAGAAGGAGATCGCGATGAATACCCAGGTCGAGTGCGATGAGTGCCACGGCCAGGGCACGGCGCCGGGGACGAGCAAGCGTACCTGCGATCAGTGCGGCGGCAGCGGTGTCATCAATCGCACGCAGAGCACGCCGTTCGGTACGATCACGCAGCAGACGACCTGTCCGAAGTGCAACGGCAGCGGACAGATTATCGATACGCCGTGTCAGAAGTGTAACGGCGCGGGGCGCATCAAGAAGCGCATCAAGATCAAGGTCGATATTCCGGCCGGCGTCGACGAGGGCAGCATTGTCACCCTTCGCGGCCGCGGCGATGCGGGCGTAAACGGCGGTCCGTCGGGCGACCTGCTTCTGGTCATTTCGGTCAAGCCGCATTCGCTCTATAAGAGAGCCGGTGACGACCTCTATCTCGATATGCCGATCACCTTCGATCAGGCCGTTCTCGGCGGCAAGGTCAAGGTCCCGGGCTTTAATGAGACGTATACCTATACGTTGGCGCCGGGCACGCAGTCGGGATCGAACTTCCGTCTCCGCGGCAAGGGTGTCAAGAATCCACGCACGGGGCGCAAGGGTGACCTCTATGTCAAGGTCTATGTCGAGGTGCCGACGAACCTCTCCGGCAAGGAGAAGAAGGCGGTCAAGAAGCTGGCGGAGGAGCTCGGTCCGGAGGCTTATCCGAAGCGAAAGAAGTTCGACGAGACCGATCTGTAACTCAATGTTCGGGAGGTCTTGATTGCTATGTCGGAGTCTCATTTGACCAAGAAGGCGCTGGCGCAGGCTTTGAAGGAACTGGCTGGTGATAAACCGTTTGAGAAAATCGCTGTCAAGGACATCTGCGACGCCTGCGGCGTGAGCCGTAAAACCTTTTATTATCACTTCGGAGATAAGTATGCCCTCATGGAGTGGATCTTCGATACGGAGTGCAGCAAGCTGTTTGCGAAGAGCGGCGCTGAGGATCTCTGGTCGAAGGTACAGACGCTGTGCCAATACTTCTACGACAACAGGGTGTTTTATAATAATTTGCTCCAGTTTCAAGGACAGAACGCTTTTCGATACCATTTTCAGGAATCCCTGTTTGAGATCATGGAGAAGTATCTGCTTCCGGAGCGAGAGGCGATCGACATGGTCGCGGAGCGGAATCACGAATGGCCTGAGAATATTCTGAAATTTTATTCGCGCTTCTTGGCCGATGCCATGATGGGGTCCGTCTATCGCTGGCTTCATGAAGGAGCGAAACAGTCGCCGGAGGAGTTTGTGGCCTTGCTTCGCAGCACGGATGAGCTTATTCGCATCAAGATGAGGGAACCGGAGGAGACCGGAATTAAAGAAAATAAGAGTGAATGACATTCACTCAGGAGGGCGGTGCCCGGCACCGCCTTTTTTGTTGTTCTCGGAGCGTCGGCATCTTCGCGGCATGGTAACACCTTCTTGAAACTGTTTCAAAAGGTAACACTGTTCGGAGGTATGTGGCAAAATGTAACACTTCATTTTGAATGACCGTGGAAAAGGGCTTTCGCCCGCTTTAAAATGTGTTCAACTCGAAATGAGGGTACAAAATAATGAAGTGAGGTAATCAACATGAATGTGTCGGACAAAGCGAAAAATGCTGCGCTGAACGTAATCATGAACCAGGCGCTGAGCTACCTGGAGCAAGATCCGGAGACCAACATTCCGAAGTTGATGGAGTTGGTGGACAGGCTCATGCCGGAAGGATGGTATTCTTCGCAGAGGAATGCGATCCGAAATGTCGTCACCGATAAGAATAACAACTGGTTTCAGCTGATCATGCGCCTTTACGAGCTGGATCCCGAGGTCCGCAAGACCTTCTTCCGGAATTTCATCCTCAATGCCAGCCTCCTCGGAAGTGCGACCCAGAATGAAACCGTCGAGCGCGAAGGCTGCAATGTTCCGTGGGCCATCCTGCTGGACCCGACCTCGGCCTGCAATCTGCACTGCACCGGATGCTGGGCTGCGGAGTACGGCAATAAGCTCAATCTCACCCTCGAGGAAATGGATTCCATCATCACGCAGGGCAAAGAGATGGGCACCTATATGTATATCTTCACCGGCGGCGAGCCGATGGTACGAAAGAAGGATGTCCTCGCCCTCTGCGAGAAGCACAGCGACTGTGAGTTCCTCGCTTTTACGAACGGTACGCTCATCGATGAGGCGTTCTGTCAGGATATGCTGCGCGTCAAGAACTTCGTACCGGCCATCTCTCTCGAGGGCTTTGAGGAGGCCAACGACGGACGCCGCGGGGGAGGCGTCTATGAGAAGGTTCATCGCGCCATGGCCTTGCTGAAGTCTCACGGTCTTCCGTTCGGTATCTCCACCTGTTATACCTCGGCAAACTGGCAGGATGTCAGCAGCGAGGCCTACTTCGATCAGATCATTGATGCCGGCGCTCTCTTCATCTGGTTCTTCCATTATATGCCGGTGGGCAACGGTGCGGTGCCGGCGCTTCTCCCTGCGCCGGAGCAGCGTACGGAGATGTACAGGCGGATCCGCGCCTTCCGTTCTTCGAAGCCGATTTTCTCCTTGGATTTCCAGAACGATGCGGAATATGTCGGCGGCTGCATTGCCGGAGGCAGGCGTTATTTGCACATCAACGCCCGCGGCGATGTCGAGCCATGCGTCTTCATCCATTATTCGAATGTCAACATTCGCAACTGCACGCTGCTCGAAGCGCTGAAGTCGCCGATCTTCATGGCTTATCATAATAATCAGCCGTTCAACGAGAACATGCTGCGTCCGTGCCCGATGCTGGAGAATCCGGAGAAGCTCCGCGCCATGGTCAAGGAGACAGGCGCCGTATCCACGGATTACGAAGCGCCGGAAGCGGTGGACACCCTCTGCGACCGCACGACGCCTTATGCGGATGATTGGACCCCGACTGCCGATAAGCTCTGGGAGGATTCGCACAGAAAGAAATAAGAAGAACATTCCCGCGCCCTCTGCAGGGAATGAGGATATATAAAAAGGCGAGAACCGTTCGGTTCTCGCCTTTGCTCTGTATGTAAGCCTGCGCGTTTTACTTGAAATCCGAAAGCGTCAGCGAGACCGGGCAGTGGTCGCTGCCGTAGATGTCCGTGAGAATCGACGCATCCTCGATCTTCTCCTGCAGGCGGTTCGAGACGATGAAATAATCGATGCGCCATCCCGCGTTGTTGGCGCGGGCGTTGAAGCGGTAGGACCACCAGGAGTAGACGCCCGTCTCGTCCGGGTGCAGGTAGCGGAAGGTGTCCGTGAAACCGGCGTCGAGGAGCTCCGTCATCTTGCCGCGCTCCTCATCCGAGAAACCGGCATTGCCGCGGTTCGACTTCGGATTCTTGAGGTCGATTTCCTTGTGTGCGACGTTGAGGTCGCCGCAGTAGACGACCGGCTTCGTTTCGTCGAGCTTCGAGAGATAGGCGCGAAGGTCATCCTCGAATTCCATGCGGTAGTCGATGCGCTTAAGCTCGTTCTGCGCGTTCGGAACGTAGGCGCCGACGAACCGGAAGTCCGGATATTCGAGCGTGATGACGCGGCCCTCGTCGAGGTGCTTTCCGTCCATGCCGTAGGTGACGGAGAGCGGCTCCTCCTTCGTGTAGATGCCCGTGCCTGAATAGCCCTTTTTCTCTGCCGAGTGGAAATATTCGTGATAGCCTTCCGGGTGGAAATCCGCCTGACCCGGCTGCATTTTGGTCTCCTGGATGCAGAAGATGTCGGCATCGAGGTCGCGAAAAACCTCCTCGAAGCCTTTCTTGAGTACGGCGCGGAAGCCGTTGACATTCCATGAGATGAAGCGCATAGATTGCTCCTTTCCTGATGATACGTGATCGCTTTCTTATTTATACTATTTTATACTATCGTGTTAGCTCAGCGTCAGCGAATGAGGAAGGACGTCGTGACCGTATCCTTATAATCCCCGATGCCGGTGACGACCGCATATCCCGTGCCGTTCGCCGTGTTGTGAACATATCCACAGACATAATCCTTGCCCTCTTCGAGCGTCCGGAAGCCGTCCTTGACGACGACGCCCGGCTCGGCAATCCCGAAGCGGAGCTTCGGCGAGTGATCCCTGAGCGAGACATTGCATTCGGTGAGCGAGGTGCGGTCCTGCGAACTCTGATCTGTCGAATAGATCGGCTTTGACGGATCGAGATACCAGAAGTCGAGGTCGACCGCTCCGTCGATGCCGACGATGCTGCCGCTCTCCGAGGCCTGCCAGTAGCTGTAGCCGTGCGGATACGAGGTCTTGTGATGATAATGGGCGAGCCAGATATGCGTGCGGTTCCCGAGGAATTCGCCGTCCGCATAATGGGTGAGGAAGTCGTAATTGCCATAGACCATCGTATCGTAGCCGGCCTCCTCGATGACGGAGCAGAAGGCGTCCGCGATGAGGTAGAGGTCCATCGCACCGAGCGTCCGGTTCAGGATGGCCTGCGTCTGCCGTCCGTTCCCGAAGGTCTCGAGGTCGATGACATAAGGGAGTGACGGATCGTAACCCTCCGTGTATTCGAGGAGCTTCCTCGCTTCCTCCTTCGCCTCTTCCATGGTGAGCGCCTGCGAGAAGAAATAATATCCCGTCATGAGCCCGGCATCCTGTGCCCCTTTGGCATGCTGTTCCAGGAGGTCGTCCTTATGGATCTTTCCGGTTTGGGCCGCGCGATAACCGGCGCGGATGAAGGCGAAATCGACGCCCGACTTCTTAACATCGTTCCAGTCGATCCCGTTCCCCTGTGCATAGGAGACATCGATGCCGTTCACGATGACATCCTCCTCAAACCGCGCGTTATGCGTATATCCCTCGTAGCTCTCGAGGCTGCTCCCGCCCCGCGGGACGAGAAGCATGACGAGGATGAGAACGGCCGTGAGCCCGATGAGAAAGCTCTTGAATTTGTTCGCCTTGATATAGCGAAGCAAGCGATTTCGGAGCGCACGAAGCTTCTTGCGAAGTGCTTTCCGTATGCGGCGGCCGAGCGGCTGCTTCCTTCTTCGCCGGTTCGTGGGTGACATAGCCTTTTCCTCTGTAAAAAGTGAACGCGCCGGGCGGCGCCTTCACTGCTCTCAATAATCATAAGGATAAATATATTATAGGAACAAAACGGATTATATCATATCGCCGGAATCATCGTCCATCTCCCGACGGAAGGCGAGGTCGTCCTCGATGCCGAGGTCGTTCCTCATCGCGTGGCCGAAGCGGATGGAGCTCGAGCCGAATTTCTCGCGGATGAGATCCAGCGTCTCCTCGAGATGCTCCTCGCGCTCGCTCTTCGATGTATCGTCCTCTTGAAGGGAATCCGGTGAGAAGAGGGAGAGCTGGTCGCCCTCCTTTGAATCCGTGAGTTCGATCGCTGTCAGCGTGAGCAGGCGGATCGGGCGGTCGAGATACCCGGCCTCCTCGATGAGACGCATACCGATATGCTTCATCTCCGCACCGGCAGCAATCGAACGGGAGAGACGCTTCTGACGCGAAATGCGCTTAAATTCCGGCGTGACGATCTCGACCTTAACGCCGCGCGCCCGCTTATGATAACGCCGCATCCTCGTGCTCACGCGGTCCGCGAGCTCCGTCAGCGCGACGCTGATATCCTGCCTGCCGAGGAGATTCCGGCGGAAAGTCATGCCGTGCCCGACGGACCGGATCTCACTCGGATCCGTGAAACGCCGAACCGGCGCATCGTCCTCACCGCGCGCCGCCCGCGCGAGCCGCGGCCCGCTGATTCCGAGCAGCTGCTGCAGCACGCGTTCATCCGCCGCTGCGAGATCGCCGATCGTCCGAATGCCGATCGACTGAAGCCGCTCCGCTGTCGCTTTCCCGACGAAGAAAAACTCGCCTGCCGGCATCGGCCAGAGCAGTTCGCGGTAATTCTCGCGTGTGATCGCCGTTGTCGCATCCGGCTTCTTGTATTCGCTCCCCATCTTCGCGAAGATCTTATTCCACGAGATGCCGATCGAGAGCGTCAGCCCGAACGCCGCCTGCACCCGCTCGTGGATCTCCGCCGCAATTCGGTCCGCCGACCCGAACAAGCCGAGACTCTCCGTGACATCGAGCCACGACTCGTCCACGCTGAACGGCTCCACCCGGTCCGTATAATCGAGATAGATCTCATTCAGCAGCTTGCTGTAATGATGGTACTTCTCATGGTGCGGAGGGAGCAGAATGAGGTCCGGACATTTTCGCCGCGCCGACCCGATCGTCTCCGCCGTCACGACCCCGAGCTTCTTCGCCTCCTGACTCTTCGCCAGAATGATCCCGTGCCGATTCTCCGGATCCCCGGCCACCGCCACCGGCTTCCCTCGGAGCTCCGGATGGTCCATCAGCTCCACGGAGGCATAGAAATTATTCATATCGCAATGCAAAATCACCCGATCCTTCATCGCTGCGCCTCCTTTCCTCGCAGAAAATTCTTCCTATAGTATATCATATCCCGCACGCTCCAAGTAAAACGGCCCCTTCCCGGAGGAAGAGGGCCGTGCTTTATATAGACTTGATTCTCAAACGCACTCGGTGAATGCGGGAATGCCTCGGAACTTAGTGATACGAAATACCCGTGATGAGCGTGATAATACGCAGGGCGAAGAGTCCGAAGCAGATCCACATGATCGGGTTGATGTCCTTGACCTTGCCCGTGACGAGCTTCAGAAGAACCCAGGAAATCATGCCGAACATGATACCGTTCGCGATGGAATACGAGAACGGCATGAAGATGACTGCGCAGAAGGCCGAAACCGTGTCAGCGATATCGCCGTCGAAGTCGACATTCTTGATCGACGAGATCATCAGGAGACCGACGTACATGAGAGCCGGCGTTGTTGCGAATCCCGGGATCGCCAGGAAGATCGGCGAGAAGAAGAGGGAAAGCGCGAACATGACAGCCGTCGAAACAGCGGTGAGACCCGTTCTTCCGCCGGCAGCAACACCTGCGCTGGACTCAACATAGGACGTGACCGTCGACGTACCGAGGAAAGCACCGAGGATGGTACCGAAAGCGTCGGCGAGGAGAGCACCCTTCGCGTTCGGGAGCTCACCCTTCTCGTTCAGAAGGTTGCCCTTCGAAGCAACGCCGATGAGCGTTCCGACCGTGTCGAAGAGGTCGACGAAGAGGAAGGAGAACGCGATGACGGCGAACTCGATGATGTGACCGCCGATCCATGCGAAGTCGAACTGACCGATATTCATGCCGGAAGGCAAGCTGACGATGCCGGACGGGATGAGCGAATAAACGCCGGCAGCGACGTCGACCTGATACCAGCCAATCTTCTCTGCAACGATGCCGAGGAGCCAGGTGATCAGGATGCCCCAGAGGACAGCACCCGGAATGCGGCGATACGTCATGGCGCAGATGACGAGGAAGCCGACGAAGGCGAGGACGAACTGCGGCGTGCCGACAGCACCGAGGTCGACCAGCGTTGAATCGCTGGCAACGATGATGCCTGCGCTCTTCAGTCCGACGATGACGATGAAGAGACCGATACCTGCCGTGATACCGTGCTTGAGAGCGGCAGGAACGTCGTTGACGAGCTTCTCACGGAAGCTCGTGAGCGAAAGCAGAACGAAGACGATACCTTCGACGAAGACGGCTGCGAGAGCGATCTTCCACGGATCGTCGATGCCGGCCTCCGCCATCGGGATGCAGACCGAATACGAGAAATAAGCATTCAGTCCCATGCCGGAAGCGAGGGCGACCGGATAATTCGCCATGAAAGCCATGAACAGTGTCGCGAAGATTGCCGAGATGACCGTGGCGGTGAAGATGGCATCCGGTTCCATGCCGGAAGCCGAGAGGATGTTCGGGTTGACCGCGAGGATGTAGACCATCGAGAGGAAGGTGGTGATTCCGGCGATGATCTCCGTTCTCACGGTTGTACCGTGCTCCTGGAGCTTAAAAAACTTTTCCATGAATGACTCCTTCTGTGTGTCGTTCGAAGTGTGATACTGCGGTTTGAGCGCCCGAGCCGCGGGCTTCTCAAAAAATACTTTCAAATTATATCATGTTTTCATAGCATAAGATAGAATCATTTGATAGATTTGTGAATAAAGTCCTTAGAAAGTGCGCGTTTCCACTGATTTGACGCGCTTTTTCGCGAAAAAATCGCCTTTCCTGACGAGGAAATCCTTGCGCCGGGAGCGGCGATACTCTATAATATATAGGCGTCATTATGCGCTCTTATTTTTGTGCGCCTTTTGACAGTACGATATGGCACATGAAGATGCGGACCGCGGTGCCGCTCGGCGGTTAAGGTCTCAGGGTCTTCATGGAAGTAACAACCGGAGGTATATTATGTCTGTAGTTACAATGAAGCAATTGCTTGAAGCAGGTGTACATTTCGGACACCAGACGAGAAGATGGAACCCTAAGATGGCTCCTTACATCTTCACGGAGAGAAACGGGATCTACATCATCGACCTCGCTCAGACGATCAACATGATCGACGATGCGTATGAGTTCATCCGCAAGACGGCAGCTGCCGGCGAGCCGATCCTCTTCGTCGGAACGAAGAAGCAGGCTCAGAATGCAATCAAGGATGAGGCTAATCGCTGCGGCATGTTCTATGTCAACGAGAGATGGCTGGGCGGCATGCTCACCAATTACAAGACGATCAGCCAGCGTATCGCTCGTCTCGCCGAGATTCGTGAGATGGAAGAGAACGGCACGATCGAGAAGTATGCCAAGAAGGAAGCTCTCAAGATCCGCCAGGAGGCAGAGAAGCTCGAGAAGTTCCTCGGCGGCATCAAGGATATGAAGGGTATGCCCGGCGCAATGTTCGTCGTCGACCCGAAGAAGGAGAAGATCGCTGTTAAGGAAGCAAGAACGCTCGGTATTCCGGTCGTCGGCATGGTCGATACCAACTGCGATCCGGACGATGTTGATTACATCATTCCGGCAAACGATGATGCTATCCGTGCGGTTAAGCTCATCACGTCCATGATGGCTGATGCTGTCATCGAGGCAAAGCAGGGCGAGAGCTTCGATGAGTCGGAGCCGGCTCCGGCTGCTGAGGTCGAGACGGAGGAGACGGAAGCTTAATTCTTCGTCCGCCAAGGAAGGGATTCGTCCCGAAATGATTTAACACGCGGTGCCGTCCGGACCTGGATCATTCCGGCGGGCGGCACATTTATATGGAACCACAAGGAGGACATCATGGCTGTAACAGCTGCACTTGTCAAGGAGCTCCGTGAGCTCACCGGCGCCGGAATGATGGATTGCAAGAAGGCTCTCGTAGAGACGGACGGCGATCTCGATAAGGCTGTCGATTATCTCAGAGAGAAGGGTATCATGAAGGCTCAGAAGAAGGCCGGCCGTATCGCTGCAGAGGGTCTTGTTCGTATGGCTTTCTCCGAGGACCACAAGGTCGCAGGTATTGCCGAGGTCAACTCGGAGACGGACTTCGTTGCTAAGAACGAGGAGTTCATCGAGTTCGTTGAGGCAATGGCTCAGGAAGCACTCGCGAAGGGCGATCTTCCGATCGAGCAGTTCCTCGCAGAGCCGTTCGAGGGTGCTACGGTTCAGGAGGCACTCACGGCGAAGGTTGCGAAGATCGGTGAGAACCTCAATCTCCGCCGTACGGCGAAGCTCGCTGAGGACGGCGTTGTCTATGTAGGTTATACGCATGGCGGCGGCCGCATCGGCGCTATCGTCGGTCTCAAGACGGAGGCTTCTTATGCAGAGGTCGAGACCTGCGGCAAGGATGTTGCCATGCAGATCGCTTCGATGAACCCGAAGTTCGTCGATGAGAACGGTGTCGATCCGGCTTATCTCGAGAGCGAGAAGCACATCCTCACCGAGCAGGTCCTCAATGAGGGCAAGAAGCCGGAGATGGTCGAGAAGATCGTTGCCGGCAAGCTCAAGAAGGAACTCAAGGAGGTCTGCCTCGTCGATCAGCCATTCGTTAAGAACGGCGACATGAACATCGCTCAGTACGTTGAGTCCTGCGCGAAGGAGATCGGCAAGGACATCCAGGTCGTTTCCATGGTTCGTTACGAGGTCGGCGAAGGCATCGAGAAGAAGGAAGACGACTTCGCTGCCGAGGTTGCTGCTCAGGTAGCAGGAAACTAAGCGAAGCAAAAGAATGAAGAGGACGGCATCTGCCGTCCTCTTTTTTTGAACATCATCGATCGTGAGTCAAGGAAGGTGCTGTATGAGTCAGGTGATTTTTAAAGAACGAAAGAATACGGATTCCGCGAAGTGGGATAATTGCAAGGCGCAGTTCGGCGAGGCGAATCTCTTGCCGTTCTGGGTGGCGGATATGGACTTCGAGGTCCCGGCTTGTGTCAAGGAAGCCCTTCAACGTTATGTGGATTTCGGGGTCTTCGGGTATTATAAGCCGAGTGAGGGATATGCGGATGCTTTCATCAAGTGGGAGGCTTCGCATCACGGATACGAAGTCGAGAAGGAATGGATTCGCTTCGCTCCGGGCGTCGTGCCTGCCGTCAATTGGATCATCCATATTTTGACTGAGGAGGGCGATCCGATTCTGATCGATCCGCCGGTCTATTATCCTTTCAAGGATGCGCTCGTCAACAACCATCGCCGCGTGGTCGAGAGCCCGCTGGTTCGTACGGACGCGGGATATGTATTTGATTTCGATGATTTTGAGAGAAAAATTACGGAAGAGGGCGTGAAGCTCTTCATTCTTTGTTCGCCGCACAATCCGGTCGGAAGAGTCTGGAAGCCGGAAGAGCTCCGAAGAGTCCTCGATATCTGCAAGAAGCACGGTGTTTATGTCATCTCCGATGAAATCCACCAGGATATCGTGATGACGGGTCACAGCCACACGCCGGCGGCAACGGTAGGGGATTATGATGAGATCCTGATCACCCTCACGGCAGCGACGAAGACCTTCAATCTGGCCGCCTGCCAGAACTCCATCGTGATCATTGAGAATCCGGCCATTCGGGAGCACTACGATGATTTCGTGAAGAGGATTCGTATTAACGGCGGCAATGCGTTCGGATATATCGCCGTGCAGAGTGCTTATGAGTCCGGTTCCCCGTGGCTTGAGGAGGTCCTTGCGATCATTGAAGGGAATTATCATTATCTTTGTAAGATGCTGACGGAGGCACTCCCGAAGGTATGGGTCTCGGAACTTGAAGGTACGTACCTTATGTGGATCGATCTCGGCGGTTATCTGAGGCCGGAGGAGATGAAGGCGGTCGTTCAGGATGAGTGCGGTCTGGCGGTTGATTACGGCTCCTGGTTTGGCGAAGGGGAGAATGAGACCTTCATTCGCGTCAACCTGGCGACAAAGCGTGAGCTGATCGAGACGCTGGCTGAGCGACTTATTGCGGCGCTGAAGAAGCGGGCATAAGGTGCGGGCCGGACGGGAGCGGAGTTTATTTGAAGTAAGCGCTTACGGGGAACCGTAAGCGCTTTTTTCTCAGCACATGAAATAAATCATAAAAAATGCGAGGGAAATCCAAAAATTGTTTGTAAAACCAAAAATAAAGGGGTGTTTTTGTAAAAAATACTTTACAAGGCCAAATGAAAATGCTAAAATCAATCCACAACAGTCAAAGACCCGAGCAATCGGGAATGGTTAACGGTAATATTCAGCAATTATTGAATTAGGAGGCACGTATGTCTAAAGAAACTTACGATGATCAGAACCTGTTCGAAGCCGAATCCGGCATGCAGGAACAGGCGAATCTGGCCACGAGAGCGAACTTTTCCGGCAGACTCGGATTCGTTCTCGCGACCGCGGGATCGGCAGTCGGTCTCGGAAACATCTGGCGATTTCCCTATTTGGCCGCAAGCTACGGCGGCGGCGCATTCGTAGTCGTCTACATCATCTTGGCGGTGACCTTCGGTTACACCGTCATGATTTCGGAGACGGCCATCGGACGTTATACGCGTAAGAGCGTTATCGGCGCTTACAACAGTCTCACGAATTCGAAATTCTTTCGTGCAGGCAGCTGGATCACGGCGCTCATTCCGCTTCTCATTCTTCCTTATTACAGTGTCATCGGCGGTTGGGTCTGCAAGTATTTCGTCGATTATCTGATCCACCCGGCAAGCCACGCTGCAGGGGATACGTATTTCAACGACTTTATCGGCACCGCTGCATCTTCGGAGCTCTGGTTTCTCGTCTTTGCTGTTTTGACGATCATAATCATCCTCGGCGGAGTACAAAGCGGCGTTGAGAGAGCATCGAAGTTCATGATGCCGCTCCTGATCATCATCGCAGTTATTCTGGCAATTTATGCCGTTACGAGACCGGGAGCGATGGAAGGCGTCAAGTACCTCTTCATCCCGCATCTCGAAGATTTCTCGATCATGACGGTCGTCGCAGCCATGGGTCAGATGTTCTACTCGCTGTCCCTGGCCATGGGCATCCTCTTCACCTACGGTTCGTACATGAAGAAGAATGTCAACATTGAGAAGGCCAGCTACCAGGTCGTCGCTATGGACACCAGCGTAGCACTTCTCGCAGCTATCATCATCATCCCGTCCGTCTTTGCCTTCTATGGCGGAGAGCCGGAGGTTCTGAGCGCAGGTCCTTCCCTGATGTTCATCACCATCCCGAAGGTCTTCGCAAGCATGGGACTCGGAAGACTCGCCGGCGCGGCATTCTTCCTCCTCGTTCTCTTCGCAGCACTCACCAGCTCGATCTCGCTGGCTGAGACCTGCATCTCGACCTTCGAGGATGAGCTTCACTGGAACCGCCGCAGAGCATCTGTGGTACTCTTTGTAATCATGATCGGCCTCGGCACGCTGTCCTCGCTCGGATATAACGTACTCGGCAATGTCACGGTCATGGGACTCGCATTCCTCGATTTCTTCGACTTCCTGACGAACTCCGTCATGATGCCGATCGCAGCACTCTTCTGCTGCATGATCATCATCAAGGTGACGGGCTTCAAGCTCATCTCCGACGAGATCAAGCTGTCCTCGAATTTCCGCACGGAGAACGTCTATCGCGTTGTCATCAAGTACCTCGCACCGATCTTCTTGGTCGTCATCTTGGTCAGCAGCGTTCTGAACACGCTCGGCATCATCACGATGTGATCGCAGCAATCAGGAAACAATTATTTGCAATCAACGATACTTCCTTAAGTGTGTGATACATTTTTCCATAAATAGCCTCGAAAAAGCTCCTGCATTGCAGGAGCTTTTTCATGCGGCTGCTCTGAACAGACCTGTTGAACGACCGTACTGCCATTACAAACCGTAATGGGCAACAGCATAACTATTAACATCTCAAACCCTTGCGGAGCGCTGCTGCGCGTGATAAATTAATAACATAGACAGAACATAATGACAATTCTACGTAAAGAAGCACAAGAAAGCGGAGGCCTCCCATGAATGATAAAGAAATCATGAACAGCGACATCGAGAGCCGCGTTGAGATCAAAGAGAGTCTGGAAGCGCGCATGGAGAATCGCCTGGAGAAGATGGAGGGCATGGAGGTCAACCCCCGCGAAGGGCTCGGCCGCGGCCAGCGCATGGCGCGCATGCATTTCTTCGCACTTTTCGCCGTCTTCTTCTGGGGACTCGCTTTCCCGTTCACGAAGATTGCCGGTGACACAGTCGGTCCGGTCGCCGTCGGCGCCGGCCGCACTATCATTGCCGCCGTCATTCTCGGCGTGCTCGCCGTCATTCGTCATGCCCGGCTGCCTCGCTCCATGTGGGATGCTTTTCTTTTCTGCGTCTCCGGTGCGAGCGGCTTCGGCATCTATATGGTGCTCTTCAATAAGGGACTCATGACCATCTCGTCGGCGACATCTTCTCTTGTCATCGCCATCGCTCCGGTCCTGACCGCCCTCATTGCGAGCAAGCTGTATAAGGAACGCCTCACGCCGATCGGTTATCTGGCCATCGCCCTGGCCTTCCTCGGCGTCGTCGTCCTCCTTCTCTGGGACGGCGTCCTCTCCATCGATGTCGGCGTCATCTGGACCTTCGGAGCCGCGCTCCTCTTCTGCGTGTATAACCTTCTCAACGCCTATCTTGAGCGCATCGGATATACCGCCTTCGAAATTGTCACCTACAGCATCATCAGCGGCGCCGTCATGCTCTTCGTCATCGAGCCGGAAGCCATGACCGAGATCACAGATGCCGGCAGATCCACTGTTCTCGCTGTCATCCTCCTCGGCATCGTCTGCACCGTCGGCGGATATCTCTTCTGGAATATCGCCTTCTGCTACGCCGACCTCACCACGGACGTCACGAACCATCTCTTCCTCACGCCGCTCTTCTCCGCCGTCATCGGCTTCATCGTGCTGCACGAGATTCCGAATCTCGGCACCCTGATCGGAGGCATCATCATCATCCTGAGCGTCCTCCTCTTCAATAAGAGCGGCAAGGCGGATACATTTTAGTTGATCGCCGCCTTATCCTATGCGGATCCCTTTTGATCGCTCGGTTCCTTATCCCGTTATGTAAAAAAACTCGGATGCCGCGGCATCCGAGTTTTGCTTTACTATCCGTTCGGTGCATATGCGCAGTTCACCTCATGTCGGCAGCGCGATACCTTAGTATCTTGCCAGCTGCGCATATCCGTCGATGCTGCCGAGGAGGTCCTTTCCGGTCGGGCGCCAGGAGGTGAAGGCCAGAATCGGCCCCTCATATTCATAGAGCTCGCGGATGACTGTATTATAAAGGTTCGGATTTGAGATGAAGATGCGAACGTTGATATTGCAGTCGAATTGCTTCTCCTCGGTATAAGGATATTTGAAGAAGATGACCTGGTCCTCCGGCTCGCAGTCGTAGAAGCGGAGCTCGAAGAGCGCGATGTCTTCGAAGAGCTCTTTATGAAGCTCTGCATTCTCACGTCCCAGGTAGATATCTCCGGCTGTCTTGTCCTTGAAGACCTGCAGCGAAGGATCGGCATCCTTGCAGAGGGCATAGAGCTCTTCGATCGTATTCAGCGGCGCCGGACGCTCCGGCTCGGCTTCGTCACGCGGAACGAGACCCTTGCGGATGAGGTGCTGGCGGAAACGCTCTGCGCGCGTATCGCCGAGGATATAATTCTTCGGGTCGCCGCTCTCGTGATGCTCGATCTTGATATTCGTGTCGCCCACTTCTTTGAAATTGATATAATAAGCCATGCGAAACTTCCTTTCCGTCCATATCAAAAACTGAAATAATTATATCACCGCGGCGGCGGAATTTACAGCGCCTTTCCTTGACAGTAGACGACGGAAGGACTATGATATCTCTAGGTTAGGAATAAGATTCTTCAGGGCAGGGTGCAAGTCCCTACCGGCGGTACAGCCCGCGAGCCTCGTGCATGATCCGGTGAGATTCCGGAGCCGACAGTACAGTCTGGATGAGAGAAGAACTCTTTTTTGCGTTTGCGCGTGAATGAGGAGAGAGCCCTGCGGAATGCAGGGCTTTTACTATGAGCGCTGTAGGGAAAGAAAGAAGGTAGAAGTGATGAATCAAGAAGAAAGACGGTCGGAGGCGGTCGCCGAAGAGATCCTCGAGGACGCAGAAGAAGGGGGCATGGAATCGTACATGCGACGCGCCATCGAGCTCGCGAAGAAGGGGGCAGGATGGTGCAATCCGAATCCGAAGGTCGGTGCCGTCATCGTGAAGGACGGGCGGATCATCGGAGAAGGGTATCATGCGCGGTACGGTCAGCTACATGCTGAGCGCAATGCGATCGCTTCGCTGACGGAATCGGCGGAGGGCGCGACGATGTATGTCACGCTGGAGCCGTGCTGTCATTACGGGCAGACGCCGCCGTGCACGGACGCGATCATCGAGGCGGGTATTCGCAAGGTCGTCATCGGATCGAGCGATCCGAATCCGCTGGTCTCGGGCAAGGGCGCCGAGATCCTGCGTCAGGCGGGCATCTCCGTCATCACGGATTTCCTCGATGAGGAATGCGATGCGCTTAATCCGTTTTTCTTCCATTACATCACGGAGAAGCAGCCGTATGTCATCATGAAATATGCGATGACGGCGGACGGCAAGATTGCGACGAAGGCCGGGCTCTCGCGCTGGGTGTCGGGGCCGGATGCGCGTCACTACGTGCATGAGCTTCGGAATGACTGCATGGCGATCATGGTCGGCATCGGGACGGCGCTCGCCGACGATCCGATGCTGAACTGCCGCCTCGCGGACGGTCATCAGCCGATTCGCATCATCTGCGACAGCAAGCTCCGCCTTCCGCTGGATTCGCAGCTCGTCCGTACGGCGGAGGATTATGAGAATGATACCTATGTCATCGCAGCGCTGCCGACGCTCCCGAAGGGCGAGATTCGCTGTGCGAAGCATGACGGATATCTCTTGGAGGATGACAGCGTTCTGCCGATTGAAATGAGCAAGCTGAAGCGGGAATGCAGTGGGACGCTGGCGAAGAAGATTCGCGCGCTGAACGAGCGGAGCGTCAAGGTCTTCAATTTCCCGGATACGGACGGAAGGGTCCATCTTCCGATGCTCATGGCGGAGCTCGGGAAGAGGGAGATCGACAGCGTGCTGCTCGAGGGCGGTGCGACGCTGAATGAGGATGCGCTCCGTGCGGGCATAGTCGACCGCGTGGAGATCTTCCTGGCGCCGAAGGTGTTCGGCGGGCGCGCGAAGACGCCGGTCGAGGGCTTCGGCATTGAATATCCGAAGGATGCCTATGCGCTTCGCTTCGTGGACATGGAGCTTCTCGGCGATGATATTCATATCACCTGCGATATCGATCATCTGCATCCGGAGGAAGCGGAAGAGGAAGAAGAGGAGTAAGAAGAGGAGTAAGATGTTTACCGGAATCATTGAAGAAGTGGGAACGGTCCGCGAGCTCGTGCGGAGCGGGACTGCGGGATGGATCGACGTGGCAGCCGAGACAGTGCTCGGCGGCACGAAGATCGGTGACAGCATTGCGGTGAACGGCGTCTGCCTGACCGTCGTCTCTATGAGTGCGGACGGCTTTGTCGCCGACGTCATGCCGGAGACCTTCGACCGCAGCAACCTCGGTGCACTTCGCGTCGGAAACCCGGTCAATCTCGAACGGGCCATGGCGGCGGACGGACGCTTCGGCGGCCATATTGTCTCGGGTCATATCGACGGCACGGGGCGCGTGGAATCGTTGGAGGAGGACGGCAATGCGGTCTGGGTAAGCATTCGGACGGCGCCGGAGATCCTTCGACTCATCGTGGAGAAGGGCTCGATTGCCATTGACGGCATCAGCCTCACCGTCGCTTATGTCGATGCGGAGAGGTTCAAGGTATCCATCATTCCGCACACCGGCGAGGAGACGACGCTTCTCGGCAGGAAGAGCGGGGACGAAGTTAATCTGGAGAATGATATCATCGGCAAATATGTCGAACGCCTCCTCGGACTCTCGAAGGGCGAGGACTTTCCGGGAGCGGAAGCGGCGGGCGGCGGCCTGACGATGGAATTCCTGGCGGAAAACGGTTTTTAAGGAAGTGAGTCGAATATGAGTGAAAAGAAACATGAATATGCGCCGATCGAACAGGCGCTCGAGGATCTTCGCAACGGCAAGATCATCCTCTGCACGGATGATCCGGACCGCGAGAACGAAGGCGATATGATCTGTGCAGCGGAGTTTGCTACGCAGGAGAATATCAATAGGATGGCCAGCATCGCCAAGGGCCTCATCTGCACCCCGATGAGCGCCGAGTATGCGCACAAGCTCGGCTTCCCGCCGATGGTCAGCGAGAATACGGATAACCACGAGACGGCCTTCACGGTCTCCATCGACCATGTCGATACGACGACCGGCATCTCGGCGCAGGAGCGCGCTTATACGATGAGAAAGTGCGTTGACCCGGAGTCGAAGCCGCTGGATTTCCGCCATCCGGGACACGTCTTCCCGCTCATCGCGAAGCGCGGCGGCGTTCTCGTCCGGAACGGTCATACGGAGGCGACTGTCGATCTGCTTCGCCTGGCCGGCATGAAGGAGGTCGGTGTCTGCTGCGAGATCATGGACGACGACGGCACGATGATGCGCACGCCGAAGCTCTGGGAGCTGGCGGAGAAGTACGATCTCACCTTTATTACAATTAAGGAACTCCAGAATTATCTCCGCGTCCATGAGAGCCATGTCATCCGCGAGGCGGCGGCCGAGCTCCCGACGAAATACGGCAATTTCCGTTTGTTCGGATATATTAATGACATCACCGGCGAGCACCACGTCGCTCTCGTCAAGGGAGAAATCGGCGACGGCGAGGATGTGCTCTGCCGCGTTCATTCGGAATGTCTCACCGGCGACACCTTCGGTTCGCTGCGCTGCGACTGCGGCATTCAGCTGGAGCGTTCGCTCGAGCGCATTGAGAAAGAGGGCCGCGGCATCCTGCTCTACATGCGCCAGGAGGGACGCGGCATCGGCTTGATCAACAAGATCAAGGCTTATGCGCTTCAGGAGGCCGGCTACGATACGGTCGAAGCGAATGTCAAGCTCGGCTTCGCACCGGATCTTCGCGAGTACTGGGTCGGCGCCCAGATTCTCCGTGACCTCGGCTGCAGATCGCTCCGCTTGCTCACGAACAACCCGGATAAGGTCTACGGCCTCGGCGATTTCGGCCTCGAGATCAAGGAGCGCGTGCCGATCGAGGTCCCGCCGCAGAAGTTCGATTATCAATATCTCAAGACGAAGAAGTACAAGATGGGACACATTCTCGACGATCTCGACCTTGAGGATTGATTCGCGGAAAAGCGGCTTCGCCGCGCTTCAGATCACAAAAAATACAACACGGACAAGGCGGCTCTGCCGCGCTTTAGATCACGAACATATACAACACGGACAAGGCGGCTCCGCCGCAGGAAAGGAAACAACATTATGGACATGAACAAGATCCACATGATCGAGGGAACGGTCGTCGCGAAGGAGGGCATGAAGGTCGGTATCATCGCTTCCCGTTTCAATGAAATCATCGTCAGCAAGCTCCTCTCGGGCGCTCTCGACGGACTCGTCCGCCACGGCGTCAAGGAGGAGAATATCACGGCCGCTTGGGTACCGGGCGCTTTCGAGCTCCCGTGGGCGGCAAAGCGCATGGCAGAATCCGGCAAGTACGATGCCGTCATCGCACTCGGCGCTGTCATCCGCGGACAGACCTCGCACTACGATCTCGTCTGCAATGAGGCAGCCAAGGGCATCGCACAGGTCGGACTTCAGACCGGCGTCCCGACGCTTTTCGGCGTCGTCACGACGGAGAATATCGAGCAGGCCATCGCCCGCGCCGGAAGCAAGGCCGGTAACAAGGGCTACGACTGCGCTCTTTCGGCGGTTGAGATGGCGAACCTCGCCGATACGCTGTAAGGCGGCGGCAGATGCGCAAGGTGCGATTATTTTTCGATTACGACGGCACGCTTCAGGAGACCATGAAGCTGTATAAGCCGGCGGTGCTGGAGGAGGTCGATCATCTTCGTTCACTCGGATATGCGGTCAACACTCCGTCCGACGAACGCATGGAGAGCTGGCTCGGCATCAATATCATCGAGATGTGGAAGGACTTCTGTCCCGAAGCGTCCGAGGAGGTCCGCCGGGAGGGTGCGAAGAGGATCGCGCTCGGCATGCGCGCCGTCCTAACGGAGATCCATGACGCCTGGTATGACGGCGTCCGCGAGATGCTCTCAGAGCTGAAGGATGCGGGCTGCCGCCTCGATGTCCTCAGTAACTGCGAACAGGATTATGCCGCGCTCCATGCCTCGAATTATGAGATGAGCCGCTGGTTCGATCATTTTTATGATTGCGAGAGTTACGGTTGGATCCCGAAGGGAGAGATCCTGGCAAAAATCCTTGCCGAGGGCGGCGCAGATCCTTCGGAGAATTCGGCAGAGACGAGCGGCAACGAAGCGCCTGTTTGTGCTATCATGATAGGAGACCGCGGCAAGGATCTCGATGCAGCGAAGCTTGCCGGTATCCCGTTTATCGCCTGCCGCTATGGATACGGAACGGAGGAAGAGCTCCGCGGGGCGGACGCCGAGGTCTTTGACCCGACGGAAATTCCGGCGGCCGTCAAGCGGATTTTGGCAGAACAGCAGTAACTCCCCAAGAAGCGAATCGGCAACAGAAGATTGCCGGGAGAGGAGAAAAGTATGAATATCGTTTGTCTGGATATGGAAGGGGTCCTCGTTCCTGAGATCTGGATCGCGTTCGCGGAGGAGAGCGGCATCGACGCGCTTCGCCGTACGACGAGGGATGAACCGGATTATGACAAGCTGATGCGCTATCGCCTGGACATTCTGAAGGAGCACGGACTCGGATTAAAGGATGTGCAGGATGTCATCGCGCAGATCGATCCGCTTTCGGGTGCGAAGGAGTTCCTCGACGCGCTCCGTGGGGAGACGCAGGTCATCATCCTGAGCGATACTTTCTCGCAGTTTGCGGCGCCGCTCATCGAGAAGCTCGGACGGCCGACGCTCTTCTGCAATGAGCTCGTCATCGATGAGGACGGCATGATCGCCGATTACAAGATGCGCTGTGAGAAGTCGAAGCTGACGACGGTTCGTGCGCTGCAGTCCTGCGGCTTTGAGACGATTGCGTCGGGTGACAGCTTCAACGATCTCGGCATGATTCAGGCGAGCAAGGCGGGTTTCTTCTTCCGGAGCCCGGCGTCGATTCGCGAGCAGTATCCGGAGATCCCGGCGTTTGAGGAGTTCGACGACCTGCTGGCGGCGATTCGCGGCGCGCTCGCGTAACGGCCGGTGCAAGTTAATAGATAGCGAATAAAAAAGTCCCTGAGATGCAGATCTCAGGGCTTTGCGCCAGATGATCCGGAATGTTTGGAAGAGGGGGGGATTAGAGGTGAAATTTGAAGTAGCGAAAGAAATCTTTGATAAGCTGCCGAATGCCTGTTTCGGCGTTGTGATGGCAAGGGGCGTCGATAATACGAAGTCTTGTGCCGAGATCGATGATCTGCTCGCGGAGAGCATTGCGGCAGCGACGAAACGCTTCGAGGGGACGAAGGTGAAGGAGCAGGCGGATATCGTACCGTATCGCGAGGCCTTTCGTGCGCTCGGCATCAATCCGAGTCGTTATGCATGCTCCGTCGAAGCGCTTTTCACGCGCATTGCGAAGGGCAAGGGGATGCCGCATATCAATCCCGTCGTCGACCTCGGGAATGCGATCTCGCTGAAGTATACGCTGCCGATAGGAGCGCATGATCTCGGCGGCAGCAAGGAGAATATGCGCATTCGTTTCGCGGAGCCGGAGGATACCTTCCTGCCGTTCGGGAGCGATACAGAGGAAGCACCGGAAGAAGGCGAGGCGATCTATGCCGTCGGCCATCAGGTGCGGACACGCCGCTGGACCTGGCGTCAGAGCGAGCACGGCAAAATTACAGAGGAATCGACGGACATCTTCTTCCCGATTGACGGTTTCACGGATGTGAACAAGGAAGCTGTCCTCGAGGCGCGAGATCTGTTAGCGTCCATGGTGAAGAAAATCTGGAATTGCGAGGTGACAGTCGGCTTTATCGACCGTGAGCATCCGGAGACGGAGCTCTAGCGTGCAGACGCAATTCGTGAATAAGTAAGAACCTCGGCAGAGTGCCGAGGTTCTTTTAAAATAGGATGCTTATATGATCTTGTCTTGAATCAAGGATTCGGATAATATATACGATTCCGCTGTCATATCGATAAAAGGTGAGATATCTGTCACAGACAAGGTAACGATAATCAGTGTCGACATCGATAATAGTGGAAAGTGAGGCGGCAATTTCCGGAAATTCTTCCAGGATGCTGATTCTCTTAAGAATTTTAGTAATACATTTATCGCCGATTTGTTTGTTATAGGTTACTTCGTTGTAATGTGTTTGTATATGTTTAAGATCCTCAACTGCATCTTCGGAAAAGAATATCTTATTCACCATAAACACCCAACTTCTCCGCGACGGCGCGGATATCCGTCCATCCGTGTTCCTTTGCGGACTGTTCACCTTGCTTCAGTTCGTTCAAAAGTTTGATGGTAGCTTGTGTTCTGTTATATTCTTCCATATCCATGAGAGCATATCGTCCGTGACCGTTCTTAGTTAAGAAAACAGGTTCGCCGACAGAGACGTCTTTTAATACATTGGTATAATTCCTTAAATCGGATACAGGTCGGATATTAGGCATGGTTCTTTCTCCTTTCGCTTGCTGTAATTATTGTATTATAATTTTACGAAAAGTTCAACAGCGAACGACTGAAAGAGGAAATTATAAACATTACTGTACAATAAAAAAGAAGTATCTCGGAAACCGAGATACTTCTTCTCTTCGTAAGATAAAGATTAACGCTTCGAGAACTGCGGAGCGCGACGAGCCTTCTTGAGGCCGTACTTCTTTCTCTCCTTCATACGAGGATCTCTCGTGAGGAAGCCTGCTGCCTTGAGAGCAGGGCGATAAGCCTCAGCGTCAACCTCGCAGAGTGCACGCGAGATACCGTGACGGAGTGCGCCGGCCTGACCGGTCGTACCGCCGCCGTGTACGAGTGCGATGACATCATACTTGCCGGCCGTTCCCGTAACATCGAAAGGTCTCTTGACCTCGTTCTTCAGGATCTCCATGCCGAAATAATCATCAAGCTCCTTCTTGTTGACGATGATTCTGCCCGTTCCAGGGAGGAGTCTGACTCTGGCGATGGAAGACTTTCTTCTTCCCGTTGCTTGATACTGTGTCTTAGCCATTCTTTATTCCTCCTTTCCTTAGAACGTCCACTCTTCCGGGCTCTGAGCAGCATGCGGATGCTCCGGTCCTGCATAGACCTTGAGCTTCTTGAACATCTGGCGTCCCAACTTGCCCTTCGGCATCATGCCCTTGACAGCGTGGCGGATGATCTCCTCCGGCTTCTTCGCACGGAGCTCACCGAGAGTCGTCTCCTTGAGGCCGCCCGGATAACCGGTGTGTCTCTTGTAGATCTTGTCGGTTTCCTTCTTGCCGGAAACAGCGACCTTCTCGGCGTTGATGACGATGACATAGTCTCCGCAATCAACGTGAGGAGTGTAGATCGGCTTCTTCTTTCCTCTCAGAATCATAGCTACCTCAGCAGCCAGCTTACCGAGAGTCTTGTTCTCTGCATCGATGACATACCACTTATGCTCGATCTCTGCAGGCTTAGCAATGTAAGACTTCATGTGTGTTCCTTTCTGCCTACTGGGATCCCGCGGGATCGGATTCGGCTTTGCCTACTGGGATCGCAATCGCGATCGTGTTCGGTATACTAAATAACTTAGCGCCTGAGCTACCGGGCGGGGCCCTGCTTCAGACCGTAATATTTTATTCCTATCGCTCGTTCTTGTCAAGAAGAAATCGCGGGAAACCCTTGCTTTTCAAGCATTTTCGGCTTGCGTAAAAGCCTCGCCGCAAGCATCGGCATTTCATGCAAAAAGCCTCGCCGCAAGCACCGGCATCTCATGCAAAAAGCCTCGCCGCCTTATTGCTCCGCGGCTTCGGCTGCTTCGACCTCCAGGTGCTCCTCCCACTCGTCGCGGAGGATGGCGCGAAGGCGCATATCGAGATACTCCTTGCCCTGCTTGCCGGCCTTCTTGAGCGTGCCCTCCGTGCGGAAGCCGAGCTTCGTATAGAGATGCTCACTTCGTACATCGTCGAGGAAATGGCGGGAAATTAAACGGTGCATGTCGAGCTCCGTGAAGACGTATTCCAGCGTCGCGCGCGTCGCTTCTTCCCCGAGGCCTTGACCGCGGAGATTCTCATCGCCGATATAGATATTCGTGAGATTGACGCAGTCGTTGATCGGGTCGATGCCGGTGAGACCGACGCGGCCGATCGGTTCGCCGGTCGCGCGCATGACAATCGTCAGCCACATCGCCGTCGGATCATGCGTCAGGCGGTGAAACTCGTTGGTGATGCGGTCAAGGTCGCGCTTCCCGTCGGTGCAGAAATTCTCAATGACGTTCTTCTGGGACTCCCATATGGCGAACTTGTCGCAGTCCGCGAAGGAGGCCTTTCTCAGGATGATTCGTTCAGTCTTAATCATAGGAAAATCCTTTCTTCATCAGGATGTTGTTATTATAGCAAAAAAATGTGATTTGTATAGGGTCATTCGATGAGACTGCGGAGTTCCGCGGGGCTCCGATGAAAGCGCGAGCGTTCGGGGAGACTGTAAGAGAGCGGTCGCTTGTGATATAATAACTTTTATTGTAAAAGGAAAGAGAGGACAGGAATGAAGGGACAGGCAAAGGGGAGCTTTTTTCTTCTGATAACGGCAATGGTATGGGGGACCGGCTTTATCGGTCAGAAGCTGGGCATGGACATCATGGCGCCGATGGCCTTTAACGGCACGAGGCAGCTGATTGCTTCGATAGCCATGCTTCCGCTCTCGTACTTCTCGTGGCAGTCGGAGCGTGCGTCGTTCGAAGCCTCGGGTACGCCGCTTCTCAAGGGACAGCGCCGCGTTCGCCGTGTTCGCTTGATTCGCGGCGGTCTCATCTGCGGTTTCATCCTCACGCTGGGGACGAATTTCCAGCAGTACGGATTGCAGCTCCTGAGCGCCGGCAAGTCCGGATTCATCACTTCGATCTATATCATCCTCGTCCCGATTCTCGGCATCTTTGCAGGCAATAAGATCAAGAAGGCACTCTGGGGATGCGTCGTCCTTGCCCTCGTCGGCTTCGCGATGCTGAGCCTTCGGCTGGAGGGCGGTCTCTCCGTCGGCATGGGGGATATCCTCACGCTGATTTCGGCTTTCTTCTTCGCACTTCATATCATCGTTGCGGACAGGCAGGTTACGCGGTCGAATGCGATTCTGCTCTCGAATATCCAGCTCGGCGTCTGCGGTATATTGACCTTGATTCTCTCTGCTATCTTCGAACTGCCGCGATACGGTTTCCACGGCTTTGCGACGGTGGCGATTCTCTACTGCGGACTCGTTCCGACGGCTGTCGGATATACCTTCCAGATGCTGGGACAGAAGAGTACGGATCCGACGGTCGCCAGTCTCCTCATGAGCCTCGAGGCTGTCTTCGCTTCGCTCTTCGGCGTTCTGCTTCTCCATGAGCGGATGAGCCTCCTCGAGTGGAGCGGCTGTGCCGTCATCTTCGGTGCGACGCTGCTCTCCCAGCTCGTCACGCGTGAAAGACCACCGAAGACGGAACTCCGTGAATCGGAAAAAGAGAAATGATCCGAAACAGCGTAAGACATCCGAAATGATTAAACAGGAAGATCAAGCATCGTGAAAGGAGGACCTGTTATGGCCAACGAATTCAGCTTCCGCGCAGCGAAGCGCGCCGACCTTCCGGCCGTCGCACGAATCATCGCCGAGAATTATCAGAAGGAATATACCGGCATTCTCGACAGCCGCTATCTGGCAGGCATGGATGAGGAATACTTACAGCGCATTTTCGAGGCTTACTGGCTCACGCCGGGGAACGAGATTATCGTCGCTGCGGAGAAGGAGGAGGGCGGCGAGGAGCAGATCGTCGGATTTGCCGCCGGAACGCCGTCGCCGGATATCTTCGGGACCTTCTGGCTGGAGTACCTCCATGTGGACGGAGAACACCGCAGACAGGGCATCGGCAGTGCGCTCTTGGATGAAGCGAAGGATATGGCGAAGTGGATGGGGTACGGCCAGCTGACCTCCCACATCTTCGCCGGGAACAGGATCCGCGAGGCCTTTCTCGAGAAGCTCGGCGGGGAGCCGGGTGAGGAATTCCGCATGGAGCTCGAGGGCTTCGGCGTCATGACCCGGATTTATCTCTTCGAGTTGGCTTAAATGAAGTCGGCTAGATCGAAGTCGATCCAAATGAAGTTGGCTTAGAGCAAAGCAGCCCGGCTCGGGCAGGTACCGAAATCTCGGAGGCCTCTCGGGAGCGGGCTGCTTTTTTTCATACGAGAACGAGATCCGTTTAGAGGGATTCCTGCACATCTGCTGTCTTCGAATCCCGGATGCTTCGGACGGCCTTTCGGAATTGAAAGTAGAAGAGGACCGAGGTGAAGCTGACGGCGAAGAAGTCGGCGACCGGCTCGGCGAGGTAGACGGCGGCGGTCTTGTCGCTGAAGAAATGCGGCAGGATGTAGATGAGCGGGATGAGGAGGACGAATTTCCTCATGACGGCGACGGTGATGGAGGCCTTCGCGTTGCCGAGGGCGGCGAAGGTGATCTGGCAGGAGCACTGGATGCCGAAGAGGAAGAGGCAGGCCAGGTAGATGCGAAGCGCCTTTTTCGTGAAGGCGATGAGCTCCGGGGAATTCGTGAAGAGGGCGGCGAACGGCGCCGGGAAGAGTTGAATGAGCACCCAGAGGAGGACGGCATAAAACATGCTCGCCTTGAGGAGCAGGCGGAAGGCGGCTCGGACGCGCTCCGGGTTGCGGGCGCCGAAGTTGTAGCTGATGATCGGCTGGGCGCCCTGGCCGATGCCCTGGAGCGGCAGCATGGCGAACATCATGACGCTGGTCAGGATGGTCATGGCGCCGACGGCGAGGTCGCCGCCGTAGCGAAGGAGCGAGGCGTTGAAGCAGACCGAGATGATGCTTTCACTCGATTGCATGATGAAGTTCGCGAGTCCGAGGCTGAGGCTCGGGAGGAGAATGCCGCGTGCGAGGCGCATATGGCGGACACGGAGGCGGAGATTCGTCTTCGGGCCGACGAGGAAGAGGAGCACCCAGGCGCAGGAAAGGGCCTGCGAAATGACGGTGGCGAGGGCCGCACCGCGGACGCCCATGCCGAGCGCGAAGATGAAGATCGGGTCGAGGATGATATTGGCGACAGCACCGATCAGGACGGAGAGCATGCCGGTCTTGGCGAAGCCCTGCGCTGTGATGAAGGCATTCATGCCGAGCGTGAGCTGGACGAAGACGGTGCCGATTGCATAGATGTTCATGTAAGCGACGCCGTATTCGATCGTGTTCTCACTCGCACCGAAGGTGAGGAGGAAGTCGCGGTTCCAGATTAGGAGGACCGGCGTCAGGACCGCAGAGAGGATGAGCTGGAGGACGAAGCAATTCCCGAGCGTTCGCTCCGCCGACTCGTAATCCTTCTTCCCCATGTACATGGAAGCGCGCGGGGCGCCGCCGACAGCCGCGAAAGCCGTGAAGGCGGAGACGATCATGATGAGCGGCATGCAGACACCGACGCCGGTGAGTGCCATCGCTCCGACATCCCTGAT
Source organism: uncultured Eubacteriales bacterium (assembly GCA_949286985.1). Classification (GTDB taxonomy): domain Bacteria; phylum Bacillota; class Clostridia; order Peptostreptococcales; family Anaerovoracaceae; genus Mogibacterium. The sequence goes on along the minus strand of CASEEM010000010.1, from coordinate 25,587 downwards.
GTGACCGATATAAATGCGGTCGACGATGTTGTAGAGCATGTTGATGAGCTGGGCGGCGACGGTCGGAATCGCGAGCTGCCGGAGCAGCTTCCCGATGGGTTCCGTGCCGAGAAAATTCTTGTTATCCTGCATGAATGTTATCCTTTCTATCGTCATCATCGCTGCAGTCGCAGTCGATTCGGTCCAATCATCGGATTCCCGAAGAGGGGAACATTACCTATTATAATTCGCGAAGCGAGAAAATTTCAAGAAAGGGGGCTTATGCCGATGAACGTAGAAGAGAATATCGCTTTCGCGCGGGCGCGCATGGCGGACAACATTTGGAAGGCGTCGCTGCTGGAAGGCCTTGAGATTTCATATGAGCAGGTTCGAAAGATTCTCGAAGAAGGAACTGCCGAGAACCTCTCGGAGGATGACCTGCTCACGGTGACCAATCTCAAGGACGCTTGGGCGTGGCTGTTTCGAGATCTCGGGCAGCCTTTTGCGCTTGAAACGCTGTGCGAGCTGCAGAGGCGCGTCTCGCGAGACCAGGCTCTCATCGCCGGTGACCTCCGTACGGGTCCGATCGGCATCTCGGGAACGGAATATCGGCCGCCGATTCCGGAGAAGGAGACCGTTCGCGAGGAATTGTCGCATCTTATGCAAAAGCCCGATCCTACGGACCGGGCGCTTCGAGTGATGCTGTACGGTATGCGTGCGCAGCTCTTCTATGACGGCAATGAGCGCACCTCGATGTTGGCAGCGAACAAGATCCTGATGGAGAACGGACTCGGGCTGATTGCCGTGCCGCCGGAGGATCTTGAGACCTTCCACCGGATATTGTCGGACTATTATACGACAGGTGACGGGGGAGAAATGATAGAATATCTGAAAGAAAAATGCTTGGAGAAATAAGAGGTTATGAGCAGAAGAAGCAGCAGCAGGAATAGCAGGAATTACCGAGGCAGAAGGGGCGGCCGCCGGAGCTCCGGCAAGAAGCTGATCACGGCAGCGGTCGTTGCTGTCGCCTGCCTCGGCGCCGTACTGGGCGCTGATACAGGCGACCTCGTTCAGTTCCTCGATTATGCCGGGACGGATACCGAGGTCATCGCGGAAGGAACGGAGAGCGCTTATACGCCGAGCACCTTCTCGGAGGAGGAGTGGCCGGAGATGTACCGCATCCGCGGGGCGGCCGTGCTGGACGGTGTAGAGCTCGAGCCGGGGCAGGTGGAATATATCTACAATCCGTATTCGAAAACGCAGCGCGTGGAAGCACTTTTGACCCATGAGAATCTCGAGTACGGCAAGCGGGAGCGCGAATCGCTCTCGGATCTTGAGCCGATCGGCTGGCCGGAGAACCGCGAGGTCGAGGTGTCCTACCGGAACGGCGCGACGTATCACGGGATGTTCTGGAACCGCTCCCACCTGCTCGCCCATGCGCTCGGCGGCGAGGATGAAGAGAAGAATCTCATCACCGGTACGCGTGCCCAAAACGTCGGGACCGATCGCCATCACGGCGGCATGCAGTTCACCGAGGAGATCGCGAGGGAATACCTGACGGAGCATCCGGATGGGCAGCTTTATTATGTGGTCACACCGATCTACGAGGAGGACGAGAACATCCCGCGTTCCGTCTTCGTCGATATGCGTTCGGATGACGGCCACATCGATATGCACGTCGAGGTCTTCAACGAGATGCCGGGATACGAGATCGATTATGCGAACGGGACGTGGGATAATTAGGCAAGGCGGTACGCCTTATGAGCGTTAAGAGAGAAGGAGCACATCATGAGAAGGAGCAAGATTAGAAAATCCATCATCGCCGTGCTGGCGATGGTGCTGTCGCTGGCACTACTCACCGCTTGCGGAGAAAGTGCCAAGGACAAGGCCATAGATAAGATCAAGGATGTCACCGTCTCCGATTACATGGAGGAGGATCAGGACACGATCAAGAATCTTAAAAAGGAGTATCAGGACAAGATCGAGAAGGCAAAGGGAGAAGATAAGATCGAGGACGTCCTCAACGATTTTGACGAGGAGATCGCGCAGGTCGCGACGCGCGAGGACATTCTCAAAGCCTTCAAGGATCTTCTGAATAAGCAGGTCAAGGGAACGAAAAAGGAGGAAAAGGCCAAGGATCTGATCGCATCTTACGAGGATAAGATCGATGCCTGCAAGAGCAATAAGGAGCTTGACAAGATCGCCAAGGAGCTGAGCAAGAAGCTCACGGATCTCACCGGCAAAACGGTGGAGATAAGCTCCAAGAACGCCGAAAAGACAACTGTTAAGACTTCTTCGCGGAGCACGGCCAGCAAGTCCTCTGGCACAAAGAAAACCGCGACTTCCTCCACTTCTGTAAAAAAACACACCAGCAGCTCATCTCATGCATCCTCTTCTTCTCATAAAAATACAAGCACCACTTCCGCTAAGAAAAAGGTCTGGGTTGTGGATACTCCAGCTCATACCGAAACGAGATATAAAACCGAAACCGTATATGTAACAAAATACAAGTGCGGTCACGGATACATCTTTGATGATTACGAGGCGGCATATGCGCATTATGAACAAGCTGGTGAAGCAGGTGATCCTTGTGGTTTTAATGCATTCGACATGCCAGTTCAACAAAGAGTCCCTTACACAGTAACGATCCCGGCAAAAGATCATTGGGAGTACCGATAAGACAGCGATTACAATAGACGACCGGCTAGAACATAGACGGTGTGATAAAGAGTGCCAATAAAAATTGGCACTCTTTTATATACTCCGTATTCCGCATATCCATTAGGATATGCGGAATACGGAGGTCAACTTATATTGCCAAACTTGAAGGTGTGACCGCCATTATTTGGCCGATCAATATGCAAACATTGCCCGCCGTTTTGGCTGAAAAGTATAAGCCGTTAGACTTTTAGTATTGACTTTTTCTGCTAGTTGATTATATTTGAATAAATTTGAATAATAGGAGGTGTGCTATATGTTTACGTTTTTAGCAGGAGTGTTTTTCACCATCGTTTTCACTCTTTGGGGATTGATGAAAAAATTTAACTAATATCCGCCGCCCTTGATGGGCGGTTTTTTCATGCACCGAAAAGGAACATAGGTTCGCCGCCCGAAGGGATACCCCCAGGGGGTATCCAGAGGGTCTGATCCACCGCCTCCGCGAGCGGCGGTGCAACTTCGCTGCAAACGAAAAGCCTTGAAACGCTTGCGTTTCAAGGCTTTTCCCTGTCTAATGGTGCACCCGGCGAGATTCGAACTCGCGACCTTTTCATTCGGAGTGAACTACTCTATCCCCTGAGCTACGGGTGCATGACCTGCGCCGAGCGGCGCAGGATGAAATATCATTTCCGATGCATGTGCGCGCGGCTGCGCACATTTATTTATTCTAAGCAATTCCGTTCATGCGGTCAAGTTCTTCCGGGTCCGGCATGGACTGCATGGCTTCGAGGACGAGGGAGAGGAGTTCCGGCAGCTCAACGCCCATGTATTCGGCGCCGGTCTCGATGACATCGCGGCTGCATCCGGCGGCGAAGCGCTTATCCTTGAACTTCTTCTTGAGCGACTTGAGATCCATGTCTTTGCAACTCTTCGACGGACGGACGACGATGGCGGCACCGATCAGTCCCGTGAGCTCGTCCGAAGCGAAGAGGAATTTCTCCATCTCGTGCGTAGGCTCGACATCGCAGACGAGGCCGTAGCCGTGGCTGCAGACGGCGTGGACCAGCTCCTCCGGGGCATCGATCTCGGCGAGCAGCTCCGGGGCCTTGACGCAGTGCTCTTCCGGCCAGCATTCATAATCGATATCGTGGAGCAATCCGGCCAGTCCCCAGAAATCCGGATCATATCCCTTCTTCTCTGCATAATAGCGCATGACGCCTTCGACGGTCACGGCGTGGTGCAGATGGAACGGATCCTTGTTGTACTTCTTGAGGAGTTCCCAAGCTTGTTCTCTCGTTACATTCATAGTCCTAATACCCCTTTCTTCGGCGCATTCTCTGCGCACAAGTATGTAGAATATTATAGCAGAAAATGGTATAATATGCGATGATTTTCAGCAGGAGAAGACCGATGGAACGTACACTTTATTTGATTCGTCACGGGGATACGGAGGGGACGCTGCGCGGCCTTTTTTACGGCAGCACCGACCTTCCGCTCGACGATTCCGCTTATCCTACGATCGAGAAGAAACGCACAGCCGGGGATTATCCGGAGCGGGGCGATCAGCTCGTCTTCACGTCCGGGATGCTTCGCACGGAGCAGACACTGGAGGCAATCTACGGGACGACCGAACATGAGATCATTCGCGATCTTCGCGAGATTGAGCTCGGCATCTTTGAGATGAAGACGGCGGAGGAGGTCATGCAGGACCCGTACGGCAAGGCCTGGCTCACGGGCGAGGCGGAAGGGATGAACTTCCCGGGCGGTGATAGGACGGAGACCTTCACGGAGCGTGTCGGCCGCGGCCTCGCTGTGCTGCGTCATCGACTGGAAGCGAGCGATGTTATTGCCGTCCTTCACGGAGGCGTGATCTTCACCATCATGATGATGCTCTTCCCGGGAGAGAAGGAGAACGCTTGGGAGTGGACGCCGGAGCCGGCAGGCGGATACCGCGTCCTTTTCCGCGACGGAGAACCGACGGAATATACGCGAATCTAACATAGAATCCTTATGTCCGACACGAACGGGCGATATAATATTAAAATTGGGTAAAGTCAAGGAGGTACTATGGGACCCTATCTGATAGTCATTCTGATTCTTTTGATGTTTTCGGCTTTTTTCTCGGCGACGGAGACATCCTTCACCTCGTTCAGCCGTATCAAGATGAAGAATATGGCGAGCGACGATGTCCGTCATGCGGATCTCGTGTTGAAGCTGGCCGATCAATATGACAAGCTGCTCTCGACGATCCTGATCGGCAATAATATTGCGAATATCGCGACGTCCTCGGTGGCGACGGTGCTTTTCATCAGCCTGTACGGCAATGCGGCGGGACCGACGATCGCGACGATCGTTACCACCGTCGTTGTCCTGATTTTCGGTGAGATCACGCCGAAGAATATCGCGAAGGATTATCCGGAGCGTTTCGCTCTCACGGTCGCACCGATCATCCGCATGATCGTCGTCCTCTTCACGCCGATCAACTTCATCTTCTCGCTCTGGAAGATGTTGGTCGACAAGATCTTCTCTGCGGAGAAGGATGAAGGATATTCGGAGGACGAGCTTAAGACGATGGTCGAGGAGGCGAATATCGGCGAGGAGCAGAGTGAGCTCATCACGAATGCGATCGAGTTCGAGGAACTCGAGGCCATCGACGTGGTCACGCCGCGCATCGATATCATCGCGCTCGAGGTCGGTACGTCCAACGAGGAGGCGGCGAAGATCTTCAAGGAGACCGGTCTTTCGAGATTGCCGATTTATGAGGATGACCTCGACAGCATCATCGGCGTCCTCAATCAGAAGGATTTCCACAATTACGTGGTCGGTGAATCGAAGCCGATGGCGGATTATGTGAAGCCGGTCGTCTTCGTGGCGGAGACCATCAAGGCGTCCGTCCTGCTCAAGAAGATGCAGGCGAACAAGACGCATATCGCCATCGTCGTCGATGAGTATGGCGGCACGACGGGCCTGGTCACGATGGAGGATATCATCGAGGAGCTGGTCGGCAAGATCTACGATGAGCACGATGCGGTCGAGACCCGCGATATCACGGAGCTCTGCGACGGATCGTACAATGTTGCCGGCGGTGCGAATCTCGATAAGTTCTTCGAGCTTTTCGACGAGGAGATCGATGCCGATGCAACGACGATCAACGGCTGGGTCATGATCGAACTTGACCGTCTCCCGAAGGTCGGCGATTCCTTCGATTACGAATCGCGCCACAAGCTGTTCCATGTTCATGTCACGCGTGCGGACAGCCGAAGAGCCCTGATGACGCATATCCGCGTCGAGGATCGCGAGATCGAGGAAGAGGAAGACGACAGATAGCAGCAGATAAATAGGAAAGGAAGAAAACCTATGGGATTGATACAAAAGCTTCTCGGCGACCTGAATGCGAAGGAAGTCAAGAAGATCGACCGCATTGCGAATGAGGTCGAGGCTTATGATGAAGCGATGCAGCAGCTCTCGGATGATGAGCTCCGTGCGAAGACGGAGGAGTTCCGTCAGCGCCTCGGCGTCGGAAGACCGGAGGAAGAGGGTCCGTTCGAGACGCTCGATGATATTCTGCCGGAGGCGTTCGCCGTCTGCCGTGAGGGTGCGGCGCGTGCGCTCGGCATGAAGCACTTCCATGTACAGATCATCGGCGGTATTGCGCTCCACCAGGGACGCATTGCTGAGATGAAGACCGGTGAAGGTAAAACGCTCGTCGCTACGCTTCCGACGTACCTCAATGCGCTGGAGGGTAAGGGCGTCCACGTCGTCACGGTCAACGATTATCTCGCGAAGCGCGACGCGGAATGGATGGGACGTCTCTACGAGTTCCTCGGCATGACGGTCGGCTGTGTGACGAACGATCTGCGCACCGACGGACGCCGCAAGGCTTATCAGGCGGATATCACGTACGGTACGAATAACGAATTCGGTTTCGACTACCTTCGAGACAACATGGTCATTTACCGTGAGGACCTCATTCAGCGCGATCTTCATTATGCGATCATCGACGAGGTCGACTCCATTCTCATCGATGAAGCGAGAACGCCCCTCATCATTTCGGGTCGCGGCACGGATTCGTCGGACATGTATCGTTCGGCTAACGCCTTCGTCAAGACGCTCATTCGCGATACGACGAGTGAGAAGGAGGAGGGCGAGAACGGAACGGTCGGCGATTATACGCTGGATGAGAAGGATCGCACGGCTGCGCTCAATGAGAACGGTCTTGCGGCAGCCGAGAAATACTTCGGCGTCGAGAATTTCTCCGATCCGGATAACATGGAATTGAACCACTTCGTCAAGCAGGCGCTTTATGCGAACTACATGATGAAGAAGGATGTCGATTATATTGTCAGCAATGAGGGCGAGGTCCTCATTGTCGATCAGTTCACCGGCCGTATCATGTACGGAAGACGCTTCTCGAACGGTCTTCACCAGGCCATCGAGGCGAAGGAAAATGTCGCCATCCGCGCCGAGTCGAAGACGCTGGCGACGATCACGCTGCAGAATTACTTCCGTATGTATGATAAGCTCGCCGGTATGACGGGTACGGCGAAGACGGAAGAGGAAGAATTCCGCGAGATCTATAATATGGATGTCGTCGTCATTCCGACGAACAAGCCGGTCATCCGTCAGGACAAGGAAGACCTCGTCTACAGCTCGATGAAGGGGAAGTTCAAGGCCATCGTCGATCGCATTGCCGAGGTCCATGCGACGGGGCAGCCGGTCCTCGTCGGTACGATCTCCATCGAGGTTTCCGAGGCGCTGAGCACGATTCTGAAGAAGCGCGGCATCAAGCACAATGTACTGAACGCGAAGCACCACGAGCAGGAGGCAGAAATTGTCGCCGAGGCAGGCCGCGAGGGTGCGGTCACCATCGCGACGAACATGGCCGGCCGTGGTACGGATATCATCCTGGGCGGCAATCCGGAGTTCGAGGCGCGCCGCGAGATGAGAAAGCGTGAATATACGCCGGAGCAGATCTCCTTTGCGATCGGCTTCGCGAAGAGCGACGATGAGGAGCTCCTCGCCATTCGAAAGGTCTATCAGGATCTCCTGGCTCATTTCAAGGAAGAGCGCAGTGCGGAGCAGGAACGTGTTCGCGAGCTCGGCGGTCTCTGCATCATCGGTACCGAGCGCCACGAGTCGCGTCGTATCGATAACCAGCTCCGCGGTCGTGCCGGACGACAGGGAGATCCGGGTGAGACGCAGTTCTTCCTCTCCTTTGAAGACGATCTCCTTCGTCTCTTCGGCGGCGAACGCATGCAGCGCGTCCTCGATCGCATCGGCATGGAGGAGGATGAGCCGGTTGAGGCCGGCATGGTCTCTCGCTCGGTCGAGAGCGCCCAGAAGAAGGTGGAGGGCAATAACTTCCAGACTCGAAAGAACGTCCTTCAGTTCGACGATGTCATGAACAAGCAGCGCCACGAGATCTACTCGCAGCGCCGCATGGTTCTGGACGGCGTAGACCTCCGCGACTATATTATGAACATGCTGGATGAACTTATCAGCGGCATTGTCGATCCGATCCTCATGGAGACGAAGTACCGCGAGGATTGGGATCTGGCCCACATCGAGGAGGAGTGCGCACGCATCACGCCGCGTTTCCTCGGCCATATGCCGACGGCAGAGGAGCTCGAGGAGAAGGATATCCGCGATGCCGAAGAGCTCAAGGACCTCCTGCATGAGATCTTCGAGGGTCTCTATCGTGAGAAGGAAGAAGAGATCGGTGCCAACCGCATGCGCCATGTCGAGCGCATGATCATGCTTCGTGTCGTCGATAATCGCTGGATGGATCATATCGATGCCATGGACGAGCTCCGGCACGAGATCTATCTCCGCGGCTATGGTCAGATGGATCCGGCGGCCGAATATGCCAAGGAAGGCTTCGCGATGTTCGAAGAGATGATTGCTGACATCCGTCAAGAGACGGTACAGTTCGCCTTCAATGTCACGACGAGAACGTCGATGAAGCGTCGTGCCGTTGCGAAGAGCGAGCGCGCCGAGAAGGAAGAATATCACGGCGAGGGCGGCGAAGCGCCGAAGCAGGCTCCGAAGGAGGAGAAGAAGCAGGAGACGGTCCACCGCACCGAGCCGAAGGTCGGCCGCAACGATCCGTGTCCGTGCGGCAGCGGCAAGAAGTATAAGAATTGCTGCGGCAGAAACAAGTAACGATAACTTCAGAAGTGCGTAACCGTACTCCGGAGAGCGGAGCGATCGCATGACAAAAAGTATCCGGGCAGATCTCTGCCCGGATTTTTCAGAAAGGAGCAGGCGATGAGTAAATTCACAGAACTGGAAGAGATCAAGCAGGGTATCCCGTCGCAGAAAGCGAAGCTGCTGGAGATCGGAGAGTATCTTTGACCTTGCTGCATTAGAGAAGAAAATACAGGAATATGAGGCGGAGTCGCTGAAGCCGGGATTCTGGGATGACCCGAATCATGCGCAGTCCGTCATGAAGAAGAAGAAGCATCTCGAGAATCAGGTCGAGAACTTCCGCCGCATCGAGAAGGAGCTCGGCGATACGGAGGATCTCATTGCGCTCGCCGAGGAGCTCGAGGACGAGAGCGAGGCAGCCGATATCGTGAAGAATTATCACGCGCTAGAGGACGAGATGGAGGAGCTCCGGACGGCCATGCTGCTCCGCGGCAAGTATGATGCGAATGACTGCATCCTCTCCATCCATGCCGGGACCGGCGGCGTCGATGCCATGGACTGGGCGGAGATGCTGGAGCGCATGTACCTTCGCTATTGCGACAAGAAGGGCTTTCAGGCGAAGATCATCGACCGCCAGGACGATACGGAAGCGGGCATCAAGAGCAGCACGATCGTTATCGAGGGCGACAATGCGTACGGCCTTCTGAAGTGCGAGCACGGCGTTCACCGTCTCGTCCGCATTTCGCCGTTCAATTCGGCCGGGAAGCGCCAGACGAGCTTCGCTGCTGTGGAGGTCGTCCCGGAGATGGAGGACCTCGAGGTCGAGATCAACATGTCCGACCTTCGTATCGATACCTTCCGCAGCACCGGCGCCGGCGGTCAGCATGTCAATACGACGGATTCCGCCATCCGCATCACGCACCTTCCGACCGGCATCGTCGTCACCTGCCAGAATGAGCGTTCGCAGCTCCGAAACAAGGAGGTCGCGCTCCGCATTCTGAGCTCGAAGCTCCAGCAGTTGGCTGAGGAGGAGCACAAGGAGAGCATCAACGAGCTGAAGGGCGAGATGAACCAGGTCACTTGGGGCTCGCAAATTCGCTCGTATGTCTTCCAGCCGTACACGATGGTCAAGGACCACCGCACGGGCGCGGAGGTCGGCAACATTCAGTCGGTCATGGACGGCGCCATCGATACATTTATTCGCGCGAAGCTCTCGCTCGACGCGAAGGAGAGGATGACGGAGTAAAAGCATGAAGAAGCAATTTATCATATTCGACTTTGACGGCACGCTGATCAATACCGACCCGGCCATCATCGCTAGCTGGCAGGAGGTCTTCCGCACGTATTGCGGACACGAGTGCAGCCTCGAGACGATTTATCGGACGTTCGGGGAGACCATCAAGGACACCGTCGCCCGGTTCTTCCCGGACGAGGATCAGGAGGAGGTCATTCGCTGCTACCGCGCTTATCAGGATGCGCATTGCAAGGAACTTCTCTCGATCTTCGACGGCATTCCGGAGCTCCTCGATGAGCTCGAGGCCCGCGGACGCACGGTCGCTATCGTCACCTCGCGCCTCGCGAAGACGACGGCCGAATATCTCGACCTCTTTCATCTTCGCGACCGATTCAAGGTCATCATCACGGCAGACGACACGAAGGCACACAAGCCGGATCCGGAGCCGCTCCTGATGGCACTCGAGAAGCTCGGCGCACGCCGCGAGGAGGCCGTCATGCTCGGCGATACGCGCTTCGACATCGGCTGCTGCAAGAATGCCGGCGTCGACAGCGTCCTTGTCCACTGGGGCCACCCGTCCACCGGCGACGAAGGGGAGCCGACCTGGCACATTCACCGTCCGGAGGAGCTGCTCACACTCATCGATTAAGGAGTTCCCATGCTTCATCTCTATCACGCGAGAGAGAATCTCGACAAAGAGAAATTCCTCTACGAACACATCTCGGGCAAGGCCTTCGTCCTCGTTCCGAACCAATATACCGCCGTCGCCGAACAGCAGGCCCTCGACTATCTCAAGAAGGCCTGCCTCTTTGACGTGGAGATCCTGTCGCTCCAGCGCCTCGAGCACCGCATCCTCACGGAGAAGGGCCTCGAATCCATGTCGGTTCTCGACCGGTACGGCCGCTACCTGCTCCTCTTCAAGATCATCCGCGACCGCCGCGACGCGCTCGACATCTTCAAGAGATCCTGCCGCGAGAGCGCCTTCGTCACGATGGTGAGCGATTTCATCTCGCAGTTCAAGCAGCAGGATTGTTCCGCGGAAAAGCTCGGGCAGCTGATCGACGACGAGGAGACGCCCGAGCTGCTTCGAAAGAAGCTGACGGAGCTCCGCCTCTTCTATGAGGATTACGAGAAGGCCATCGACGGCCTTTATACCGATTCGGAGGACCTCATCGAGCGCTGCTGCGAGGAGGTGAAGGTGGTTCGCCTCCTGGATGACCGTGAGATCTGGGTCTACGGCTTCGATACCATCATGCCGAAGCAGCGCGATGTGCTCCTCGCCATGGCCGCACGCACGGAGGTCCATGTCATCGTCAATGACGGCGATGCCGCAGCGGGCGATCACCTGACACATCTCTTCCGCCGCGCCGCCGAAGAGAAGGGCATTCACTGCACGGAGGAAGCGATTCCGGGGAATTACCTGCTCAAGAAGAGCGAAGCTGTTCGCTATCTCGAGAAGCATCTCTTTGTCCGCGGCAAGAGAACGGAGGAGGAGCCGCCGGCGCCGGAGGTCCTCGCGAAAGACCTCGTTCTCACCGAGTGCGCCAATGCCTACGATGAGGCGGAGACCGTGGCGGCGAATATCCTCCATCTGCTCCGTGACGAAGGCTTCTACATGAAGGATATCGCCGTCATCTGCAACGACCAGGAGGCGGGACAGCCGCTCCTTCGCCGCGTCTTTGAGGAATACGGCATCCCGATCTTCGTCGATGCACGGCGCGGCATCTCGGATTCCGTCGCCGCCGTTTTCCTCGTGAGCCTGCTCGAATGCATCCATTATTCGAGCCACACCGATTCGCTCATGACGCTTCTCAAGACGGGCCTCACAGATCTCCCGACGGACCGCGTGGAGAAGCTCGAGAATTATTCCATTCGTTATCGCATTCGCGGCACGATGTGGGAGCGTCCGTTCAAGTACGGCGCATCGGAATATGCCGAGGAGGAATTCCGCGAGCTCGAGGCGTCGAGGTCGCATCTCATGGAGCTCCTGGACTCGCTTCTCCGTGCAGCCGAGAACAGGGAGCAGACGGTCGCCGCCTGGACGAAGACCTTCAAGAATTATCTGGATGAGGTCTGGCATCTCCGCGAGCGCCTGGCGGAACGCGCCGCCTCGCAGGAGGAGCACGGATATCCGGAGGAAGCGGAATTCACGGCGCAGTGCTACAGCACGACGATGCACATCCTCGATCAGATCGTAGGCATTCTCGGGGATGAACCTTATGATCCGGAGGAATACCTCGTCCTCGTGCGCGAGGGCCTGAACCGCATCGCCGTCGGACTCATTCCGCCGGCACCGGACGGCATCTCGCTCGGTACGCTCATTCGCACCAGAACCGCGCCGGTTCGCGCAGTCTTCCTGGTTCAGACGAATGAGGGCATCCTCCCGAAGGAGCCGCCGGTCGAAGGCCTCTTCTCCGTTGACGAGAAGGCTTATTTCACGAAGAACGCATTCCCGCTCGGTACGCTCGACGACATTAAGATGATGGAGGAAAACGCTGCGCTCTACCGCATCGTTTCGAAGCCGCGCGAGCGACTCTATATCAGCTGGTCGCTCCAATCGACGTCCGGCGACAGCGCGCGTCCGTCCTTCCTGGTCGACGATCTTCGGACGCTTCTTCCGAATCTTCCGATTCACCATGACATCCTCAGCCGAGGATTTACCATGGACCTCGTGAATGCGAAGCTCGAGACGCTTCGCCATCTCATGAATTATCTCAAGGATCATCCGGAGGATGCGGACAGCGAAGCGCTTCGCGAGGAGCGAAGACTGGCTTATGCGCTCCTTCGCTGGTTCGAGACGCACGATGATACCTATTATCCGGCGGCACTCGAAGCCGCCTGTGACGAGAATGAAGCGGCCCCGGTCTCGCCGTCCCTCATTCGCCGTCTCTATGCCGGCCGAAACGGGGATTTCTCGTTCAGCCCGTCGCGCCTCGAGAAATTCGATCACTGCCCGTTCGCGCACTATATCACCTACGGCCTTCGTCCGGAGGAGGAGCGCGAATATGCGGGCGACCCGCGCTCCGTCGGTGATGTCTACCATGCGACGCTGATGGGCGTGTCGAAGCGTCTGCTGAAGGCCGCGGGAAAGCCGTCCCTCGCGAAGAGCGGGCTCCGGGACGGCGCTTCGGAAGCTCCGGACTTCCCGCCGCTCGAGAAGCTCGTGGAAGAGGAGCTGGTGGAAGCGGCCGGCGCCCACCGCGACGGCCTTTTCTTGGCGGACCACCGCGAGAAATACCATCTTCGCCGCATTTATCGCGTCTGCCTCGATGCCGTTCGCGTGCTCGCGAAGCAGTTCAGCGATCCGGGCCTCCTCGGCGCCTGCTTTGAGGAGAAGTTCGGACGGGGCGGCGTCTTCCCGCCGATTGAATGCGAGATCGGGGAGAGCAAGGTCTATATTGAAGGAAAGATCGACCGCGTCGATCTGCTTCGGGGAGACGGGATTCGCGTCATCGATTATAAGACGGGTCACGATGTCTTCGATAAGGAGCAGATGCGAAGCGGGTACAAGATGCAGCTCATGGTCTATATGAAGGGTGCGCTCGAAGCGGACAGCGAGTATGAGCCGGCCGGTCTCTTCTATTTCAATATTGCGGAGAGCATGGAGAATATCGCTCGTGCGAAGGGGAATCAGGAGGATTTCCTCGCGGAGAAGGAGCAGGAACGCTTCCGCCTGAACGGCGCTTATATCGATGAGCCGCAGGTGCTCGACAGCATGCCGGCTTCGATGATCGGGAAGTCCGGTGAGGGCTTCTCGCGGGAGGAGTTCAGGAAGCTGACGGATGACGTCGGAGCGTCCATCGAGAGGCTCAGCCGCGATATTCTGTCGGGACGGATCGATATCCTGCCGACGAAGGTCGTGAATGCATCGAAGACGAGAGGGCAGAAGGCCTGCACCTATTGTCAGTACAAGAGTATTTGCCGCTTCGATCCGTCGAACGGCACGAATCATTATCGTAATGTTTAATTGCCGAATTTGAAGTTATCATCTCATCGCAAGGAATTACGGGGGTCGGAATGTCCTTATTCGTTCAATCCATCGGAAGCAGCAGCTCGGGGAATGCTTATCTGATCGCAGGCGGGTCGACGCGGATCCTCCTCGATGCCGGGCTCAGTGCGAAGCGCATCAAGGAAGGGATGGCGGAATGCGGCGTTCGTCCGGAGGATGTGCAGGCGATGCTTCTGACGCATGAGCATATCGATCACGTCCGGAGCGTTGCGACGATGGCGAAGAGCTGCGCCGGGGCGCGGATCATCGCATCGCGCGGGACGGTTCTCTCCAGTGATAAGTTCGAGCGCATTCCGGACGAACGCATGGAGCTCGTGGAGGCCCAGACGGAGCGGCGGATCGGCGATTTTCGCATCCGGACCTTCGCGCTCTCGCATGATGCGGCCGAGCCGATCGGCTACAGCATTACGGACGGGGAGGAGCAGGTCACGATCGCGACGGATACCGGCGTGGTCACGGATGAGATCTTTGAAGAGATCCGCACGGCGGACAAGTTGGTTCTCGAGTCGAATCACGAGGAGCGCATCCTGGAGATGGGTCCGTATCCGTATTCCGTCAAGAGGCGAATTCTGAGCGATCACGGTCACCTCTCCAAGGTCTCGACCGGGATCGCGTTGGCGCATGTGCTCGAGCAGCGGCAGCGCGAGGGACGCCGCCCGCCGCACATCCTTCTGGCGCATTTGAGTTCGAAGAATAATACGCCGACGCAGGCGCTCCTGACGGTGCGAAATATTCTGGATGAGAACGATTTCAGGCTCGGACGTGATTATGAAATGGGCGTGGCTGCGCGAACGGTGTCGGTCCCGCTTCGGTAGAAAGGGAAACGGTGCGGACCTTCGCATCCTTCGGGGAGCGGGGTTCGCACCGAGGTGTTTTCATGAATATTCGCATTCTCTGTATCGGGAAGCTCAAGGAGAAATATTGGACGGAGGCCGTCCGTGAATATGCGAAGCGCATCGGCGGCTTTGCGCGTCTCGACATCGTCGAGCTCAAGGAGGCGAAGCTGCCGAAGAATGCTTCGCCGGCGGATGAGGCCATCGTCATGCGGAAGGAGGGCGAGAGCATCCTCGCCCGGATCAAGGACGGGGATTATGTGGTCGCCCTCGAGGTCGAAGGGGAGATGCTCGATTCCGTCGCCCTGTCGAAGCGGATGGAGCGCGTCTTCGCCGGCGGCCTGTCGACGATCGATTTCATCATCGGCGGCAGTCTCGGTCTCTCGTCGGAGGTCAAGAAGCGCGCCGATCTCGGGCTCTCCTTCTCGCGCATGACCTTCCCGCATCAGCTCGCGCGCGTCATGCTGCTCGAGCAGATCTATCGTGCATTCAAGATCCAGGCCGGGGAGACGTATCATAAGTAGAAGCAGCGGATGTCCTCGGACATCCGTTTTTTTGTAAAAACAAAATCGCAGAATCAACAATACTTTGACGAGAATTTGCGTTATACTTCGAATAAGAATTGCTTTAGGAGGAAATGATGTCTAAGAACTTGAAAAAGGATGCGGGAAGAAAGAAGGGGAAGACGAGCGGTCCGGTCTTCGGCGGAGACGGCGAAGGATTCACGCGAAGTGCAAGAATCATGGCTATCGTGATGGTCGCCCTGATGATCGCTTTTACATTTCTCACAGCCGGACTCTTTATAATTAGTTAAATCTCACAACCAGAAATGTGTCAAAATGATGTTATCAACCGGATTTTAATGAAATAATTTTGTCATGCTTTTGTCGAAATCCGGTTGTTGGCTTTTAATAATGCGCTTGTTTTCATGGATTTTGGTGCTATAATGAAGGCAACAACACGCAAAGATCCGAGAGGGGAACGAAAGGAAACATTAAAATTCCTTTCATCGAAGTCTCGCTTCGATGCAGAAAGGAAGAAGCTTATGTCGATAGCAGGGATTGAACAGGTTCGGGCGGCAGAAGCGGAAGCGGATCGCATCCGGAAATCGGCGGAAGACGAAGCGGCGGCTCTTGTAGCAAACAGCAAGCGCGAGGCCCGCAAGCTGGTCGAGGACGCCGAGGCGGCAGCGCAGCAGGAATACAAAGATCTGCTGGCGAAGGCTGCGAAGGAAGCGGACGTCCTTTACGAGAACCGCACCGAAGAAGAGCGTAAGACTTGCGAAGAGATCAAGGCGGCGGCCGGGGAACACCTTCCGGAGGCTGTGGCCAAGATCGTCGGAAAGGTAGTGGGTACTTATGGCAATAGTTAAGATGAAAAAGCTATCTGTTATAGGTATGAAGGACGAAGAGCAAGCCTTGATCAAGGAGCTGATGGATCTTCGCTGCGTCGAGGTCGAAAGCTCGGAGGAGAAGCTTCGTGACGAGCGCTGGAAAGAGTACGTCGTCAAGGACGGCGACGAAGCCGGCGTGGCGCATTATGAACAGGAGATCGCCGAAGCGAAGCAGGCCCTCGAGACCCTGACGAAGTACGGATCCTTCAAGAAGCCGAAGTTCTCGGCACGTCGCCGCGTATCAGCCTCCGATTACGAGAAGATGCTCGCGGAGCAGGAGACGTATCGGCAGCAGGTCCTGGAGATCAACGGACTCGGCGAGGAATTGAACGAGGCTTTCGCCGAGGGGAATGCAGCCGATGCTCTCGTCCTGACGCTGGAACCGTGGAAGACCTACGGGCTTCCGCTGGAAGAGACGGAGACGAAGTCATTGGCTCTTCGGCTCGGCGTCGTTCCGCCCGAAACAGATACAGAAGCGCTGGCCGTGAAGCTGGCCGAAGCCGGCTGCGACAGCGTCGTGGATGTTGTCCACGAAGACAAGGAACAGAAATATCTCAGCCTTTGGTATTTTAAGGCGGACGAAGAAGAGGTCCTCGACCTCCTGAAGAGCAGCGGTTATGCCAATGCTCCGTTTGCGAATCTTCGAGGGACGGTACAAGAGAATATCGAACAGGCGAAGAAGGCGAGCGAGGAGGCCGCCGCGAAGAGAGAACGCATCATCGCCGCGATCGCGGAGCGCAGCTCTTACAAGGAGACGATCGAAGCCTTTCATGACATGATGATCGTCCTTCGCGACCGCGCCGATGTTCGGAGCAAGTTGCTCCTCACCGAGCAGACCTTCACTTTCGACGGCTGGACGCCGGCAGCGACTGTGAAGAAGGTAGAAGAGCTTCTCGATCGTCATACGTGCTGGTATGAGTTTACGGATCCGGAGGAAGAGGATGATGTGCCGGTTCGGCTGTCGAATCCGAAATTCTTCTCACCGATCGAGTTCATCACGGAGATGTATTCGCTCCCGAGCTGGAAGGAGATCGACCCGACGTCTATCTATACGGTCTTCTATATCATCTTCTTCGGCATCATGTTCGGCGATGTAGGATACGGCATTCTGCTCGTCCTGGCTTCGTACTTCCTGCTTAAGAAGTACAAGCTTTATGAAGGAGGGGCGGCGAAGCTGCTCAAGGTGCTCTTCTACAGCGGATTCTCCAGTATATTCTGGGGCATCATGTTCGGAAGCATCTTCGGCGACGCCATTCCGGTCATCGCGAATACCTTCTTCGGTACGACTGTGACCATCAAGCCGCTCTGGCTGGATCCGGCGAAGGAGCCGATGATTTTCCTCTTCTTCTCTTGTGCACTCGGCGTAGTTCACCTCTTCGTCGGCATGGGAATCAAGGCTTATGAGGAGATCAAGGAAGGGCAGTTCCTCGATGCCTGCAAGGACGTATTCGCCTGGTACCTCATCGTACTCGGGCTGGTCGGCTGGCTGTTCGGCGGCTCCGTCCATGAATCGCTCCCGGGTATCGGCAAGGTCATGACGATCATCGGCGTCGCAGCGGCGTTCATCCTGCCGTTTATCACGAACAAGGGCATCAGCAAGGGTCTCGGTATCTGGGATCTCTACAGCGGCATCACGGGCAATCTTTCGGACATCCTGTCCTACTCCCGTCTGCTCGGTCTCGGACTGGCTTCGACCTCCATCGCGCAGGTCTTCAACTTCCTCGCGTCGATGGGCGGCAAGAGCCTGGTCGGTGTTCTGATGTTCATCGTCATTTTCGCACTGGGTCATGCGCTCAATTTCTCGATCAACGCGCTCGGTGCATTCGTTCACTCCTGTCGTCTCCAGTATGTCGAGTTCTTCGGCAAGTTCTATGAAGGCGGCGGCAGAGCATTTAAACCGTTAGACAAAAACACTGAATATATCAATGTAACAGAGGAGGTCAAGTGATGAGTTTGGGTTTGACATTGGCTATTCTCGGCGCAGCCGTAGCTACAATCGCAGGAGTAGGAAGTGCCATCGGAGTCGGTCTGGCCGGTGAGGCAGCAGACGGTGTTATGGCAGGCGACAAGGTCAGTTTCGGTTCGACGCTGGTACTGCAGGCTCTTCCGGGCACGCAGGGCATTTACGGTATGGTTATCGCCATCATGATTCTGACGAAGGTCGGCGTTCTCGGCGGAAGCCCGCTGGATCTCACACTGGAGCAGGGTCTCGCATTCCTTTTTGCCGGTCTTCCGATCGGTGTCATCGGTATCATTTCCGGATATACGCAGGGCAAGGCAGCAGCTGCCGGTATCCAGCTTCTTTCGAAGAAGGACGGCAAGCTCGGTAATGCTATCATCTACGCCGTCATGGTTGAGACGTACGCCATCCTTGCTTTCATCATGTCCTTCCTCATGTACAA
Source organism: uncultured Eubacteriales bacterium (assembly GCA_949286985.1). Classification (GTDB taxonomy): domain Bacteria; phylum Bacillota; class Clostridia; order Peptostreptococcales; family Anaerovoracaceae; genus Mogibacterium. The sequence continues at coordinate 6,932 of CASEEM010000010.1, read as the reverse complement.
CGGAATCCAGGTCGGTTAAGACGGAATGCCGCTTGCAAGAGAGAAAGGTAGGTAACGCATGAGTATGGAAACGATCACGGAGAGGATTCGCCGTGAAGCGGAGGCCTATGCCGAGGCACAGTTGACCGAGGCGAAGGCGTCGGCGGAAGCGATCCTTTCCGCGGCACGCGAGGAGGCCGAAGCGAAGACGAAGTCGCTTCGCGCCGAGGCTGAGAAGGAGGCGGCGACGATCAAAGAGCGCCGCGCTTCGGTAGCCGACCTCGACAGCCGCAAGATGAAGCTGGCTGCCAGACAGGAAGTGATCGGCGAATGCTTTGAAGCGGCCCGTAAGGAGCTTCGGAACCTTTCCCCGGAGGAGAGCCTCCGGCTCGTCAAAGCGCAGCTCGAGCCGTTCCGCGAAGAGGGCGGCGAGGTGCTGCTTTCCGCGAGCGATAAGGAAAAGTTCGGCGAAGCGCTTGCGAAGGAACTCGAAGGCAGTGCGCTGACGCTCAGCGAGGAGACGCGCGAGATCGAGGGCGGATGTATCGTCAAGAGAGGCGATATCTTCTACAACGCTTCGCTCGAACGCCTTCTGGAGACAGCCAAGAATGAATGCACGAAAGAAGTCGCCGAGACACTCTTCCGCTAGAGTGCAGCGATGAATGGACCGGAAAGGAGGCGGGATTTTGGGTAATCCTTATATCTACGCAAGTTCCTACATTCGAAGCTGCGAGAGCAAGCTTTTGCGGGAGGAACAACTGCGGAGTCTCTGCGATGCGAAGAGCGTCGATGATATCTTCAAGGTCCTCCAGGATGCCGGATATGATGCGGACGGCAAGGCACTGACCATCGGTAATTATCAGGAAGCTCTGGAACAAGCCGAACACGAGATGTTCGACGAGGTGACGGAGCTCAGCAAGGGTCAACCGGCCGTCGATGTCTTCCGCTATCCTTCGGATTATCACAATATCAAGGTCCTCCTGAAGGCGGAGGGCCTCGGCATCGAACGCACCGATATTCTCATGGAGAACGGAACGATTCCGGCAGAGGAGATGGTGCGGAGCATTCGAGAGAGAGACTTCATTTCGCTCACGCCGCATATGGCGGAGGCCGTCACGACGGCGGTCGACACGCACGCGCGGACGAGCGATCCGCAGTACATCGATTGCATCTGCGATCGGTATTGCTATGAAGATATCCGCGAAGCGGCGGAGCGTTCGGAGAACGATTTCGTCCGCGGTTATGTAGAACGCCGTATCGACACGCTGAACTGGATGACCTTCCTGCGCTGCCGCTGGATGGAGCGCCCGTGGAGCTTCTTTGAGGAGGTTTTCCTCGAGGGAGGCACCATCGGGAAGCAGACCTTTAACGGCGCGTATGAAGACGATGACAAGCATGTCGGAGAACATTTCACGGCGACGGTGCTCGGAGATATTGTATCGGACGGACTGGAAGCGATGGCCAAGGACGGCACCTTCACCCGCATGGAGAAGCTCTGTGACGATCTTCTCATGGAATATGCCGGTGAAGCGAAGACCGTGACCTTCGGCATCGAACCGCTCGTCGCGTATATCATCGCGAAACAGAATGAAATCCGATGTATCCGCATCCTGCTCGCCGGCAGGGTAGCATCGATGGATCCGGAAGTCATTCGAGAAAGGCTGAGGGAGACATATGAGTAAAATCGCAATGATCGGTGACGCCGACAGCGTACTCGGCTTCAAGGCCTTCGGGCTCGAGGTCTTCCCTTGCAACGGGAAGGAGGAAGCGGCGGAGACGCTTCACCGGCTCGTGAAGGATGATTACGGTATCATCTTCATCACCGAAAGATATTATCAGGATATAGACAGTGACATCGCGAGGTATGATATGCTTCGCATCCCGGCCATCGTGCCGATCCCGGGAAGCGACGGCAGCTACGGCGTCGGTCTCAGCAGCATCAAGAAGGCTGTCGAGAAGGCCGTCGGCGCAGACATCCTGTTTGGCGATGACTGATGGGAGGTAAGCAACTATGGATCATGGAACAATCGTCAAGATTTCCGGACCGCTTGTCGTCGCTACGGGCATGGAGAATGCAGACATGGGCGACGTCGTCCGGGTCGGAGATCTCGGACTTACGGGAGAGATCCTTGAGATGCGCGACGGAAATGCATCCATCCAGGTCTATGAGGAGACGGCGGGACTGAAGCCGGGCGAACCGGTCGTCACGACGGGCGCGCCGCTTTCCGTCGAGCTCGGACCGGGATTGATCACGACCATTTACGACGGAATTCAGCGACCGCTCTCGAAGCTTCTCGAGAAGACCGGAACGAACATCACGCGCGGCGTTTCGGAGCCGGCGCTCGACCACGAGAAGAAGTGGGACTTCGTACCGAAGGTCAAGGTCGGCGATGAGGTCGAAGAAGGAGATATCATCGGTACGGTTCAGGAGACCGTTGCCGTCGAGCTTCGCATCATGGTTCCGTACCGCTGCAAGGGTACGGTCAAGAAGATCGAAGAGGGCAGCTTCACGGTCGATGAGACGGTCTGCGTTGTCGAGGACGCTTCCGGCAAGGAAACGGAGATCAAGATGGCGCAGCGCTGGCCGGTCCGTGTCGAGAGACCTTATAAGGAGAAGCTCGCGCCGAACGAGCCGCTCATCACGGGACAGCGCGTTATCGATACGATGTTCCCAATTGCGAAGGGTGGCGTCGCGACCGTTCCGGGACCGTTCGGATCCGGCAAGACGGTCGTACAGCACCAGCTCGCGAAGTGGGCCGATGCGGATATCGTCGTCTATATCGGCTGCGGCGAGCGCGGCAACGAGATGACGGACGTATTGAACGAGTTCCCTGAGCTCGTCGACCCGAAGACGGGCGAATCCCTCATGAAGAGAACGGTGCTCATCGCGAACACCTCCGATATGCCGGTAGCAGCTCGAGAGGCTTCGGTATATACCGGTATCACGATTGCAGAATACTTCCGCGACATGGGTTATTCGGTCGCTCTCATGGCAGACTCGACCTCCCGCTGGGCGGAGGCGCTCCGTGAGATGTCGGGACGTCTCGAGGAGATGCCGGGTGAAGAAGGTTATCCGGCTTACCTCGCATCCCGTCTCGCACAGTTCTACGAGAGAGCCGGCAAGGTCGTCTGCCTTGGCAAGGACGGACGCATCGGTGCACTTTCGGCTATCGGCGCCGTATCCCCTCCGGGCGGCGATATTTCCGAGCCGGTCTCGCAGGCTACGCTCCGCATCGTCAAGGTCTTCTGGAGCCTCGATGCATCGCTGGCTCACGCAAGACACTTCCCGGCTATCAATTGGCTGAGCAGCTATTCGAATTACCAAGACCGTCTCGACGTATGGTTCGCCGAGAATGTTCATAAGGACTTCCCGGTACACCGCGTCAAGGCCATGAGACTGCTTCAGGAAGAGGATGAGCTCAATGAGATCGTCCAGCTCGTCGGCGTCGACGGCCTCTCGAAGCAGGATCAGCTGAAGCTCGAGGTCTGCAAGATGATCCGTGAGGACTATCTGCACCAGAACGCATTCCACGAGGTCGATACGTATTCCTCGGTCAACAAGCAGTATCGCCTCATGAGCCTGATCCTCGATTACTACGATGAGGGTCTCCGCGGACTGGAGGGCGGTGTTTCGCTCAAAAATATCACCTCGCTTCCGATTCGCGACGATATCGGTCGTTTCAAGTACCTCAAGGAGGAAGAGGTCGACGGTCAGTATGAGAAGCTGGTCGATCAGCTCAGAGATTCGGTCGAGGAAATGATGAAGGAGGCATCGGAACAAGATGATTAAGGAATATAAAACAATTTCTGAAGTTGCCGGTCCTCTGATGGTCGTCAAGGGCGTCGAGGATGTCGGCTACGATGAGCTCGGAGAAATCGAGCTCGCGAACGGCGAGACGAGACTCTGCCGCGTGCTCGAACTCAACGGTACGGATGCGGTCGTTCAGCTCTTCCAGAGCTCGACCGGCATGAACCTCAAGGAGAGTAAGGTCCGCTTCCTCGGTCACGGCAATCAGCTCGGCGTATCGATGGACATGCTGGGCCGTATGTTCGACGGCATGGGTCGTCCGATTGACGGAGGCCCGGAGATCATCGCCGATGAATATCTCGATATCAACGGCCTCGCCATGAACCCGGCAGCCAGAGAGTACCCGTCCGAGTTCATTCAGACCGGTATCTCCGCCATCGACGGACTGAATACGCTGGTCCGCGGTCAGAAGCTCCCGATCTTCTCGGGCTCCGGTCTGCCGCATGCGAACCTCGCAGCACAGATTGCTCGTCAGGCCAAGGTACTCGATTCGAACAGCAAGTTCGCCGTCGTCTTCGCCGCCGTCGGTATCACGTATGAAGAAGCGGACTTCTTCATGACCGACTTCCGCAAGAGCGGCGCTATCGACCGTACGGTCATGTTCCTCAACCTCGCGAACGACCCGGCTGTTGAACGTATTGCGACGCCGCGTATGGCACTCACGGCAGCGGAATATCTCGCCTTCGAGCAGCACATGCATGTCCTCGTCATTATCACGGACATCACGAATTACTGCGAATCGCTCCGTGAGGTCTCGGCCGCACGCAAAGAGGTTCCTGGACGCCGCGGTTATCCGGGTTATCTCTATACCGACCTCGCGACGATGTACGAGAGAGCCGGCAAGAAGAAGGGCATTGACGGTTCCATCACGATGATCCCGATCGTCTCCATGCCGGAGGACGATATCACGCACCCGATTCCGGACCTGACGGGATATATCACCGAAGGACAGATCATCCTGTCCCGCGATCTCTATCGTAAGAACATCACGCCGCCGATCGACGTACTGCCGTCTCTGTCCCGACTGAAGGATAAGGGTATCGGCGAAGGCAAGACCCGCAAGGATCATGCCGACGTCCTGAATCAGCTCTTCGCCATCTATGCACGAGGCAAGGAATGCAAGGAACTCATGGCCATCCTCGGTGAGTCCGCACTTTCCGATGTCGATAAGCTCTATGCGAAGTTTGCCGATGAATTCGAAGAGAAATACGTTTCGCAGGGATATGATGCGAACCGCTCCATCGAGGAGACGCTCGATATCGGCTGGGAGCTCCTCCGCACGATGCCGCGCGGCGAGCTCAAGCGTGTTCACGAAGAATACCTGGATGAGTTCTATGAGAAGAAGGAGAACTAAGACCGCAGCTTAGTATACAGAAAGGGGGAATTTCATGGCCCGTCTTAATGTAACACCGACGAGAATGGTTTTGACTAAGCTGAAGGGACAACTCAAGATCGCTGTCAAGGGACATAAGCTCATGAAGGATAAGCGCGATGAACTCATGAAGCGTTTCCTGGAGCTGGCGCGCGAGGTCAAAGCACTCCGCGAGGAGGTCGACCCGGCGCTCATGGAGGTTTACAGCAGCTTCTCCGTCGCCCGTGCCGTCATGGCACCGGCCGCCATGGAAGAGGCACTCATGTATCCGAAGCAGAGCGTATCGCTGGTCGCCAAGGAGATCAACGTCATGAGCGTCAACGTTCCGGACTTCGATTTCACTCGTCAGTCCGAGGACAGCAGCGATGTCTATCCTTACGGTTTTGCCACGACATCCGGCGAGCTCGATAAATCCATCGAGAAGCTGTCGGAACTCTTCCCGAAGCTGCTGCAGCTTGCAGCCATGGAGAAGCAGGCTATGCTCATCGCCGACGAGATCGAGAGAACACGCCGCCGCGTCAATGCTCTCGAATATGTCAAGATTCCGGATTACCAAGATACCATCCGCTATATCACGATGAAGCTCAGTGAGGACGAACGCGGCAATCAAACCAGACTCATGAAGGTCAAGGACATGATGGTCCAAGAGGAACTCGAGAAGGAGCGTCAGCGCGACCGGGAGATCCTCGAGTCGTACAAGGCCGAGTGATCCCGAAACGCAGCCTATCGAGTTCGACTGTCACCTTCAAAGAAGTGAATATTCGTATAAAAAAGTGCGCAGGTTCATCCTGCGCACTTTACTTCTTATGAACTTGCTTGCCGCACGGACCGGCCGTACCTGCGGCCGGAAGCCGCACGAGCCGGATCGGCCTTCGGCTCAGGCGAGCGGCGTTGCATCGATTCCTTCAGAGCCGCGGAAGAAATCGCAGAGGAGATGGCGGCACTTCTCGATGCCGCCCTCCTGTTCCGATTCGACATTGAGCGGCATGACCGGATCGTGGAGCGACTTCCGGAGGAGGAACCAGCCGCAGCAGCCCTCGAGATCGAAGTTGACGCGGACACCTTCATAATTCGGTTCCTCGAGCGAAAGCGCATCTTCCTGCTCCGCCCAAGCTTTGAGCGATTCGAGGATGAGGTCTCCGTCCTCGGCGAAGTTCTCGCCGGTGAGCTTCAGGCGGAATTCTTCGGCTTCGGCCGGGGATTCAAGCCCGTCAATCAGGGCTTCAATGCCCTTGCCCTGCTGTTTCAGGATGGCCGCCTGAATGACGATCTGTACGGCGAGGAAGGCGCCGTCATCGAGGAAGAAATTATCCGAATAAGCGGCATGGCCCGAGGTCTCGATGGCGAGGAAGGCGTCTTCCCCTTCGTCGCGGCGGCGGATGGCTTCGTTGATGACATTGCGGTAGCCGCGGCGATAACGGAGATGATGCAGTCCGAGACCCTTCTCGAGGAAGGTATGAAGTTCGTTCGAGGTGATGCTGTCCGTGACGACGGTGCCGCCCGGGTGGTCATCGGCACCGATTGCGGCGGCAAGGGCGACGATCTCATTGCGGGCGAGCGGCTTCCCGGAGGATGTGACGGCGGCGCTTCGGTCGACGTCGGTGTCGAAGATGAGGCCGAGGTCAGCGCCGGTTTCGCGGACGCGCGCCGAGAGGCTTGCCATGGCGGCTTTGTCCTCCGGGTTCGGGACGTGGTTCGGGAAGCGGCCGTCCGGATCGAGGTAGCAGCTCGGGGTGATGTCGAAGCCGAGCGGGGCGAGGACGTTCTCGGCGA
>CASEEM010000009.1 GCA_949286985.1 uncultured Eubacteriales bacterium | reverse complement strand
GAAACGGCAGGACAGCGACAATCAGCCTAAAATGAAAGCCTCGGAGCACCACCTCCGAGGCTTTCGCTTTGTGTATCGCATGGATACGATTTCATTTCAGTCACTTTACATCTCTTCGCTTTCATGCTCGTCCTCGATCATCGGCGGCATCTCGCGCCCCTGCGATTTCAGATAATCCTCGACGCCGCGGCGGACGATTTCCTCGACCTCGGCCGGCGCTTTCTTCTGCTCGGCGCGGTCCATCTGATCATAGCGATAGAGCGGATGGATGATCATCGTGATATCATGCGCGCGGAAATCACCGTGCTCTTCAAAGACCTTGTAGGAATCAACCAGCGAGATCGGAAGTATCGGCACATTCGCCTTCTGCGCGAATTTGAAGCTGCCCGGCTTGAAGTGGCGCATTGCATTGCTGTGGCTTCGCGTCCCCTCCGGGAAGATGCACATCGTATATCCCTTCTTGAAGCGGTCCGTCGTCTCGCGAACTGTCTTGATCGCGTCGCGCGCATCGCCGCGGTTGATGAAAATCGAACCCGTATAATGGATGGCCGTCGCCAGCGGTTTCAGCTTCATGAATTCCTTCTTGGCGATGAAGCCGATCTGCGTGTTGCGGATACCGTCGAGGACCGCGAAGATGTCGGCATATCCCTGGTGATTGCCCATGATCAGATAAGGGCCGCTCTCCGGGATGTTCTCCTCGCCGATGACGTTCGCTTTGATATTCAGTTTCGTGCGAATGCGTTCGCAGAAGCGATTCTCCCCTTCGTGAATGACTCGGAGCGCCTCTTCGTGATTATCCTCCGTCCACGCTTCATCGACGCGCTTGCTTGCGAAGTTCAGATAATCGCGGATAGAAAAGTACACCTTCAAGAATGCCGGAATCGATCGAAAAATATTCATATGGTTCCTCCTATTCGCTTTTATTCTAAAGGAGGGTCTCTGTAATTGCAAGGCGCACGCAAAACAGGCATAATAAAGAGTACAGTCAAGTGAAGGAAATTTTCCGCGAGAACGAAGTGCGGAGAAAAGGGAGAAGAAAGGAGTTCGGGATGAGATTTGTCATTCAGCGCGTGACGGACGCCTCCGTCACCGTCGAGGGGGAGGTCGTCGGCAAGATCGGCAAGGGTTACATGGTGCTGATCGGCGTCGAGGAGAACGACACGGAAGCGATTGCGGACAAGATGGTCGACAAGATGATCAAGCTGCGCATTTTCGAGGACGACGAGGGCAAGACGAACCGCTCGCTCGCCGATGTCGACGGGGAGCTGCTGCTCGTCTCGCAGTTCACGCTCTATGCCAACTGCAAGAAGGGCAACCGCCCGTCCTTCATCGAGGCGGGATCGCCGGATAAGGCGAACAGCTTGTATGAATATATCATCGCGCGCTGCAAGGAGCGTGTGCCGGTCGTCGAGAAAGGCATTTTCGGCGCTATGATGAGTGTCGCGCTCACGAACGACGGACCGTTCACGATCCTTCTCGACAGCCGGGAGATTTGCAGCGCATAGCGTGCAAAAAAGCACGAAAAGAGTGACAGAAACCCTTGATTTCATGCAATTTCGTGCTTGCTTTTTGATTTCGTAAGGGTATAATAATTAGGTATGACTTGAATCAGCAAGTCATCATCCTACACCGCAAGGTGTCATCTAGTCCACAGGAGGTGAAGACATGAGAGATTATGAAGTACTGTTCATTCTCGATCCGACGCTGGATGAGGAGACGAAGAACACCATGATCGAGACCGTCAAGGGCATCATCAACAACGGTGGTGGTGAGGCCGGCGAGGCTGATGTATGGGGCAATCGTAAGCTCGCTTATCAGATCGAGAAGAAGAAGGAAGGTTTCTACGTTGTTCTCCCGTTCAAGGCAGAGGCAGATCTGCCGAAGGAGCTCGACAGAAGACTCAAGATTTCCGACAATGTCATGAGACACATCATTGTTTGTCAGGACGAGAAGTAGAATCGAGGTAGACCATGAATAATGTTGTACTTATCGGTAGACTGGCAAGAGATCCGGAGCTTCGTTACACCAGCACCCAGACTCCGGTATGCCATTTCACATTGGCAGTCGATCGTCCGAGACAGCAGAATGGGGATCGTACCGCAGATTTTATTCGTATCACCGTATTCGGTAAGCAGGCCGAGAACTGCGATCGCTACCTTCAGAAGGGCAGACAGGCTGCAGTTCAGGGCAGAATTCAGACGGGAAGCTACCAGAAGGACGGAAAGCCTGTTTATACGACGGACATCATCGCAGACCGCGTGGAGTTCCTCGGCGGCGGCAACGGCGGCAGCAACAGCGGCCGTTCCAATTCCTACGGGAATCAGGGAAGCACGTTCGAAGGCGGATATCAGGACAGCTTCGATGCTCCGGACATGGAGCCTTCGATGCCGGACTCGTTCCAGTCGGTGGAAGAGAACATCCCGTTCTAAACATCTTGAGAAAGGAGCATTTGCGTAATGGAGAATAATAAGAGACGCGGAGGCGGCAGAAGAAAGAAAGTATGCCAGTTCTGCGCAGACAAGGATAAGAAGATCGATTACAAGGACGTTGAAACGCTGAAGAAGTACACGACCGAGAGAGGCAAGATCCTTCCTCGCCGTGTTACGGGTACCTGTGCGATGCACCAGAGAGCTGTCACGACGGCAATCAAGAGAGCTCGTACGGTCGCTCTTCTCCCGTTCGACGCAGAGATCGAATAATCAGACAAGAAAGAGGCCCGAGGGCCTCTTTTTGCTTAGGAGGACATCATGGAAGCAAACGATAAGAAGATGATTGATTTGACGCTCGGGGATTTCTCGGATCTCCTCGCTTCGAATGCCCCGGCACCGGGAGGCGGCGCCGTTGCGGCGCTCTCGGGCGCGACCGGCGTGGCGCTCATCATGATGGTCGCGAACCTGACTGTCGGCAAGAAGCGTTATGCCGAATATGAAGAAGAGAACCAAGAGGCCCTGACGGCCTGTGCCCCGCTCCTCGAAGGCATGAAGGCCGGTATCGACGAGGATAAGGACGCCTTCACCCTGGTCTCGAATGCGTATGCGATGCCGAAGGAGACCGACGAAGAGAAGCAGGCGCGTAAGGATGCCATCGCGGAGGCCAGCGTCGGTGCCGCCGAGGCTCCGCTTCGCGTCATTCGTCAGGCGGCGGAGGCCATCGTCATCTGCCGCAACTTGATCGGCCGTTCCAACCCGAACCTCGTCTCCGACCTCTACGTCGCGGCCCTCGAACTGCAGGCGGCGACGAGCGCGGCCCTCATGAACGTCAACGCGAACCTCTCATCCATCCGCGATGAGGCGCTGAGAGAACGATTGGAGCAGGAGGCGAAGGAAGGCAACGAGACGGTCCATCGCCTCGCGGCGGAGATTTTGAATCGTTAATATCGATACTATCGTTCCAATGGGACGATCCAGGTATGAAAAAAGAGGGAGCATCTGCTCCCTCTTTTACTCTATACAGACTTCAATTCATTAGCCGTGTTTTCGCAAGAATCCCTACTCTTCTACCATATACGCCTTCAGCGCCCCGGCATCCTTCGGCTCCAGCGTCGCAGAGATGCGAATCCCCTCCGCCTCGTACTTGATTTCGTGAATCACGCCGTTCTCGCGGATGCGGTTCTCGAGCCCGCCCTCCGCATACGGAATCAGGTAATCTGCGGTGATCTTCGAGCGGTTCAGCTCCTCCGCGATCATCGCGAGCAGCTCCGGAATCCCCTCCCCGCTCTTCGCCGAGAGGTAGATGCGATTGCCGCGGATGCACGGCAGCCCCTGCGGGAAGTAGAGCGGCACCGCGTCCTCCGCTTCGGCATTCTGGCGCATCAGCTCGTCAGCTTTGTTCATGACATAGATCATCGGGACATCGCCGACCTCGAGCTCCGTGAGAATCTGCTCCGTGATCTTGATATGCTCCTCGCAGTCCGGGTCGCAGGAATCGACGACCTGGAGGAGCAGATCGGCGTGGACCGCTTCGTCCAGCGTCGAGCGGAAAGCGTCGATCAGGAGCGTCGGCAGCTGGTCGATGAAGCCGACCGTATCGGAGAGGAGGAACGGTGGCATGTCCGGCGGTTCAATGCGGCGGATGGAGGTATCGAGCGTCGCGAAGAGCATGTCCTTCGCGAGGACCGACTTCTCCGGGGCGACCTCCGGCGAATAGAGCGAGAGCAGCTGATTGAGCAGCGTGGACTTTCCGGCATTCGTATATCCGACCAGGGATACGAGCGGGAGCCCGGAAGCGGCGCGCTTGCTTCTCCGGATGCTGCGCTCCGTGGCGAGCTCATCGAGATCGCGGCGAAGGAGCGACATCTGCTTCTCGATCTTACGGCGGTCGAGCTCGATCTTCTTCTCGCCGCTGCCGCGGTTCGAGAGCGAGCCCGCCGTGCCGCCCTGGCGCGAGAGCCCCTCGCGGAGTCCGACGAGACGCGGGAGCGAATATTTCAGCTTGGCATAGTCGATCTGCATCTTCGCTTCGTTGCTCCGCGCACGCTCCGCGAAAATGGTCAGGATGAGGTTGGTTCGGTCGATGACCTCGAGGCCGAGCGCCTCCGAGAGATTGCGGAGCTGCGCCGGGCTGAGCTGGTTATTGAATAGGATGAGATTGGCGTCCAGCGTCTCCGCACCGCGCTTAATCTCATCCACTTTGCCCGTCCCGATATAGAAAGCAGCGTCCGGTCTCTTGAGATTTTGCGTATAAAAGCCGACCACCTCGATGCCGGCGGCTTCGGCGAGACCTTCCAGCTCCTTCATGCGGCGCTCGAAGCGATGCTCGTCCGGCAGGCATACGCCGACGAGGACGGCACGTCGTTCCAATTCTTCATAACGAAGGTCGCGAGTCGATTCCGCTTGCATGGTCTTCCTCCTTGGTGGTGGGTTGCATTTGTCTACCAATATATCACGGATTGAGATTTGCAGAAAGGCGGAGATTGATTTATCATTATCTTCAGTGCTACGATTCAAGCAACATTCTTTGAAGGGGATATCAGGGAGGAACTTATGGAGCATCAGACATTAACACCGGAAGAACGCATGGTGGCCGAACGCCATCAGCTGCGGAGCCGCGGCATTCTCGCAGGCATTGTCTGCAATACGATCTTCGGATCGAGCTTTCTCTTCTCGCGAATCATCTTGTCGCATACGACGCCGGCCGTCATGCTGATGCTTCGCTTCTCGATTGCATTGCTGCTCATGCTCTTCTTGATTGCTTTCCGTGTCATCAAGGTCGATTATCGCGGAAAGCGCGTCCTGCCGCTCCTGGCACTCGGCCTCACGCAGCCGGTCGCGTACTTCTTCTGCGAGAGCTACGGCATCAAGTATACGAATTCGTCCTTTTCGGGCGTCATGATCGCGCTCATCCCGATCGTTGCAGCGATTCTCTCGTCCATCTTCCTGCGCGAGGAACTCAAGAAGAGCAAGCTGTTCTGGATTTTCCTCTCCGTGCTTGGCGTCATCGCCGTCTCGGTCAGCGGTGCATCCGGCGGAGCGATTCAGGTGAAGGGCATTTTCTTCCTGATCGGCGCCGTCCTGATGGCTTCGATCTTCACGGTCATTTCGGGATCGCTGACAGAGGAATTCACGTCCATCGAACGAACGGTCGTCATGATGGCCCTCGGTTTCGTCTGCTTCACCGCCTACGGCATCATCGAGCAGGGCTCGAATCTCGGGAATGCGCTCCTGGCAGCTGCCACGACGAAGGAAGTCATTCTGCCGATTCTTTATCTGGCCGTCTTCTCGTCGGGATTCGCCTTCTTCCTCCAGAATTTCAGCATCTCGGCCCTCTCCGTACAGCAGGCGACCGTCTTCACGAACCTTTCGCCGATCGTATCGGTCATCGCCGGCGTCCTGATTCTGCACGAGCCGATTTCGTTGCTTCACATCGTGTCCATCATCGTCATCCTGGTCGGCATCTACATGGTCAACCGTGAGGATTGATCGTATCGCACGGTCAACCGGGGCAGGTCGAGAGGAAGTGCGCGCAGCGCTTTTTCGCTACGATAAACAAAAAAGAAAAGATTCCTCCTTGGCTGGGGGAGAAATCTTTTCACACTTCGAATTATTGAATTAAGAAAGAACAATCAAAGAAAATGGGTTCTGTCGGTCGGCTTACCGACAACTAGATAGTAGCATTCATTTATGTCATTTGTGTAAAGAGAAGGAAGGGTTACGATGGAGAGAGAAAGAACATACATTATGCTGAAGCCGGACTGCGTCCGCCGCGGCCTGATCGGACGCGTGATTGCGCGCATCGAGGATAAGGGTTATCAGATCACGGCGATGAAGATGATGCAGCTCGACGAGCCGATTCTGCGCGAGCATTATGCGCACCTCGCCGACAAGCCGTTCTTCCCGAATCTGGTGAACTTCATGACCTCGGGTCCTGTCGTCGCCATGATTGTCGAAGGCGAGAATGTCATCGTCGGCATGCGCAAGATCATGGGTAAGACGGCATTTGAAGACGCGGAGCCGGGCACGATTCGCGGCGATTTCGCGAACACGACGACGGAGAATCTCATCCACGGTTCGGACAGCCCGGAGACGGCAGAGGCCGAGATCAAGAGATTCTTCGGCTAAGGTTCCTGTGAAGCAGCGCCGGCAAGCTACGCGGCGGCGCTTTTTCGCGAAAGGGAAGGGAAACGAATGACACTGAATCAGCTTCATTATATCATTACGATTGCGGAGACGGGCTCTATCAACAAGGCGGCGGAGAAGCTCTACATGACGCAGCCGTCGCTGACCGGCTCGCTCAAGGAGGCGGAGAAGGAGCTCGGCATCGAGATTTTTCACCGCGGCGGGCGCGGCGTGACGCTCACGAACGACGGCACGGAGTTCCTGCAATATGCGCGCGAGATCTACGGCCAGTACGAAGCGGTCATGGACAAGTACAACGAGGACAACGGCATGCGCAAGAAGTTCTCGGTATCGGCGCAGCACTATTCCTTCGTCACAGAGGCCTTCGTTCGCCTGGTCAAGCAGATCGACCTCTCGGAATTCGATTTCGCCATCCGCGAGACGAAGACGCGGGACGTCATCTCCGATGTAGCGACGCTCAAGAGCGAGATCGGCGTCCTTTTCCTCTCGGACTTCAACAAGCGGGCCATCAACAAGCTGCTTCGTCAGAACGAGCTGACCTTCACCCCGCTCATCACCTGCGACGCCTTCGCGTATATTTCCAAATCGCATCCGCTCGCCGACCGCACCTCGGTCTCCTTCGCGGATCTGGCGCCGTATCCGAGCATGAGCTTCGAGCAGGGCGACGGCCAGACGCTCTATTATGCGGAGGAGCTCTTCGCCGACCGCGAATATCCGCACGTCATCCACGTCAACGACCGCGCCACGATGCTGAACCTCATGAAGGGCCTGCACGGGTACACCCTCTGCTCCGGCATCATCTGCGAAGAGCTGAACGGCGACGACTGCGTGATGATCCCGCTCGTCGACGATTCCGTCGATCCGACCGGGTACATGACCATCGGTTATATCAAGAGAAACAACACCATCCTGAGCAAGCTCGCGCTCCGCTACATCGACGAGATGAAGAACTACCTCGGCATCGAGGAGGAGGCGTAGGAGCGCGCCGTGCGCGGGACGGTGCGAAGAAGGGAGGCTGCCATGGTCCATCTGAACGAAGAAGCCATCCGTTATATGGAGAAGCAGGGCTTCACTGATATCGTCCTCGAGGTCATCACCTTCACCTCGTGATGTGCCCCTCCCAAACGGGAGCTGTCAGTAGGTTTTGCTGACAAGGACACGCCGGACGAGGTCTATCTCAAGGACGGTTATCGCAAGGGAAAAACCGAGCTCGGCCGCATTTTCCTCCCGCGCCGCGGGGTGGAGGTCACGGGCCCGATCTCGGTGCTCTATGAAGTGAAGCCGTGGCTTTCGGCCTTCCGCGTCGAGGGCCTGAAGCCGCGAAAGGGCCGCGGCAGGGATTATACGCGCCAGATGCAGCTCATCCTGCAGTATACGCGCGCCTTCGGCAAGATTACGAGGAAAAATGTCGTCGAGCTGGCGAAGCTGTCGCCGTCGCTCGCTACGACGCTGCTCGGACGCATCGTCGAGGGCGGGTATCTCGAGCGTTGCGGCAAAGGCGGCGGGACGTATTATGTCCTTACGGAAGAGGGGAAGAAGTATCGGTAGCGAATGTGTGGTTTTTCTAAAAATTCCGATCAGAGTGCAAAACAGCCCCGAAAAGGGGCTGTTTTCCTTTGATATGAAGGCGCTCACCGCCTTGCGCGTTTGACGATAAAGGAGTTTTTCGATATACTAAGATGAATTATTGTTTGAAATGAAGAATGGTATCCCTGCTTTGAAATCGAAAGAGGGGTGCGATTCTCTAATAGAATGGAGAAAAACAGAAAGCATGATGCACGGCAAATTTCATTTCGATAGACAGACCATAATCCGCACACTCTTCCTGATCGTTGTGGATCTTCTCGTAATCGAGCTCTCCTCGTTCATGGCTCTTTTCATCCGATTTGACTTCACCATGAACCCGGAGATGATTCGCTATCTTGCAATCTATCGTCACCACCAGATCCTGGTCATGGCGATTACGATCATCATCTTTGCCTTCTGTCATATGTATTTCAGCATGTGGACATATGCGAGCATTCGCGAGATGATCAACATCCTCGTCGCATCCCTGCTCTATATGCTGGTCGTTACAACGGTTTATACGTTCTTAGAGCCGGAGAATCATGGTATGCCGAGGAGCTTCTATCTGCTGTCGGGAGCCTTCCTCTTTGCCATGACCTTTTTTGTTCGATTTATCTATCGCGCGCTGCGTGAGATCAAGGGCAAGATCAATCCGCTCGTCGAACCGAAGCGCATTATGATCATCGGTGCAGGTTCGGCCGGTGCCGGATTGATTCGCGAGATCAAGGCCAACCCTTCCCTGCGCAAGAAGATCGTCGACCTCGTCGACGATGATCCGAAGAAACAGGGCATGCGCATGTCCGGCGTCGAGGTCACGGGCACGACGAAGGATATCCCGGAACTCGTCAAGAGACACGGCATCAATCAGATTCTTCTCGCACTTCCGTCGGCATCGGGCGAAGAGCGCAAGCGCATTCTCGACATCTGCAAGACAACGGGATGCGAGATGCTCAGCGTCCCGGGCATTTATCAGATTGTCCGCGGGGATGTCAGCATCTCTCAGCTCAAGAAAGTCGATGTCAACGACCTTCTCGGCCGCGACCCTATCCAGGTCGACATCGATTCCATCATGGGTTATGTCAAGGACAAGGTCATCCTCGTCACGGGAGCCGGCGGCTCCATCGGCAGCGAACTCTGCCGCCAGATCGCATCGCACGGCGCGAAGCAGCTCATCATGCTCGACATTTATGAGAATACAACGTACGAGGTTCAGAATGAGCTTCGTCACGAATTCCCGAATCTTAACCTGGTTGTCCTGATTGGATCGGTTCGCAATACGAAGCGGATCGACCATATCTTTGAGACGTATCGTCCGGATATCGTCTACCATGCGGCGGCACATAAGCACGTGCCGCTCATGGAGGAGAGCCCGAACGAAGCGGTTAAGAACAACGTGCTCGGCACATGGAAGATGGTCAAGGCCTGTGACAAGTGGAAGACGAGCAAGTTTGTCCTTATCTCCACGGATAAGGCGGTCAATCCGACCAACATCATGGGCGCTTCGAAGCGCGTCTGCGAGATGATCATCCAAACGTACGATAAGCGCTCGGAGACGGAATTCGTCGCCGTTCGCTTCGGTAACGTACTCGGCAGCCACGGCAGCGTCATTCCGCTGTTCGAGAAGCAAATTGCCGAGGGCGGTCCGGTGACGGTCACCCACCCGGATATCACGCGCTTCTTCATGACGATTCCGGAAGCGGTATCCCTCGTTCTTCAGGCGGGCGCTTTCGCCAAGGGCGGCGAGATCTTCGTTCTCGATATGGGCGAGCCTGTCAAGATTGACGACCTCGCACGCAACCTCATCCTGCTTCACGGCTTGAAGCCGGATGTCGATATTCCGATTAAGTATATCGGCCTTCGTCCGGGCGAGAAGCTGTATGAGGAAATCCTCATGGATGAGGAAGGACTTCAGGATACGTCCAATAAGCTCATTCACATCGGTCATCCGATCAAGATGGACGAAGAACTTTTCCTGCAGCAGCTGCAGGACCTCAGCGATTACGTTCAGTCGGAGCCGGATGATATCAAGCGTTATATGAAGAATATCGTTCCGACGTATTCGCCGAAGGGATTGCAATAAGCCCCGGGTTCGGCACGGCGGAATGAAAAGGAGGGGAATTTGAGTTCATCTCAAGGCAATACACCAAATGCATCAGTAGCGGCAAAGAGTGTGATCTGGTATACGGTCTGTAAGTTCCTGTTCAAGGCCATTACCTTCCTGACTACACCTATTTTTGCACGTCTTTTGACGAAGCAGGAGCTGGGCGATTACAGCAACTACTTGTCTTGGGTCTTGATTCTCATCGTCCTCACGGCATGGGATCTTCAGACCTCCATCATCCGGTCGAAGCTGGAACACGATGCGGATATGAACAGCTATGTCATATCCATCCTCGTGCTGACGACGATCGTGACGGCGGTCTTCTATGTCTCGTTCCTCATCTTCCCGGAGTTCTATGAAAACCTCATGCAAACGGATGCGAAGTATATTCATGTCATGTTTGCTTACCTATTTGCGACACCGGCGTATGACATGCTGATCACGAAGCAGCGAGCGTATTATCATTATAAGATGTTCGTTCTTTTGACCGGCATTACCATCGTATCTTCTACGCTGCTGTCGGTTTTGCTCGTCATCATCATGGATGATAAGTATGCCGGACGAGTTTACGGAAGCATGCTTCCGTACGTCGTTATCGGACTTATTATCTA
>CASEEM010000008.1 GCA_949286985.1 uncultured Eubacteriales bacterium | reverse complement strand
CGAATTAGAATCCTTATCAAGGGTCAACCGTTTTTTTATCAACTCAAATGAATAATAGATGCCTTTAAAAGGTTTACAAATTTTGATACTTGTCACCGCTCTTCCCTTGAAGTACGATTAAAGTATCTTTGAAAAGAAAGGCTTTTCTATGTATTCCATTCTCGAAACCTCGCTCTCCGCAGCGACCTTCATCGATACGAACCCGGAAGGCGTCATCCACTCCGTCTACCGGCGCACCGTCAACCTTCGCCTGTGGAACCGCTTGCTCGCCCTCCAGACCGAGGGCTCGCCGGTCTCTCCGCTGAGCCTCCTTCTTCCGGTCGATGAAAGTGGCATGGACGCTCTCGCCCACCCGGCAGGCACCCCTTGCCGATTCGATAACCGAACACTTTATATCGGCGATACGGCCGTCGCTGCCCTGACCGAGCACACCGAGATTTATGAAGACTTCCTCTATGCCGTTCACCTTTCGGAAGACTTTTATAACGGCGTCCGCCGTATGCTGGAGAAGGCTCCTCGCGGCTTCGCACGCCTCATCCTCGAAGAGGAGTTCCCGGAGAACGACCTCATCCTCCGCGCAGCGAAGGTACGCATGGACGAAGCAGCGAAGCTATTCCGCAAGAACCCGAAGGAAGCGGCCGCAACGCTGGCATCGCTCATCGGACTCGGCGGAGGACTCACCCCGTCCGGCGATGATTTCCTGACAGGCCTCTTCGCTGCCATCGGCAGCGTCGCCGTGACCGCCGAACATTCGGGGAAGCGCAATCTTACCGAGAGAGCTCCGCGCGACGATATCGCGGCATTCGAAGGAGCACTCCGCACCGCTGTCCGAAGCCGCCTCTCTTTGACCAATGACATCAGCGCCGCTTTTCTCGAAGCGGCCCTGCAAGGCCATTTCAGCAAGCCGGTGCATGCCCTCTTCCGCGCTTCACAAGGGCTGCCCGGCTCGAAGACAGAAGAAGAACTCCTGGACGCCTTTCTCGCCGTCGGCCATTCCTCCGGTATGGACACCCTTCTCGGCATCTGCTATTCCGAAAACCTGCTTTAGTAAGACTTTTTACACTGCTTTCGTTTGAAGTTTTCACCATTTTGAAATTAAGTCAACCCACTTCTATCCGTTTGTGCTACAATACCTATATCACTTGAATTGCACCAAGAAAGGAAGTGTTGATCATGTCTTTGATGGATACGATGCTGCATCGCCGCAGCGTACGCGCTTATAACAAACAACCGGTTACGAAGGAAGAGATCGAGAAGATTCTCTCGGCCGCTCTTCTGACGCCGAACGGCAAGGGTCTCCGTCCGTGGGAATTTGTCGTCATTCAGGACGAGAAGATGCTCCGCGAGCTGAAGTCCTGCCGCAAGGGCGGTGCGAAAATGCTTGAGACCGCAACGGCCGCCATCGCCGTTTACAGCGACAAGGACCGCACCGACACTACCGTCGAGGACAGCTCCCTCGCACTCGGCTACATGACGCTCATGGCCACCGACCTCGGCCTCGGCAGCTGCTGGCTCCAGCTCCGCCTCCGTCCGTCCGACGTCGAAGGCATGACGGCTTCGGAGTTCGTCAATGCCCGCCTCGGCGCTCCTTCCAACATGGAGCTCGAAGCACTCCTCGTCCTCGGACATATCGACGAGCAGCCGGAGGCGCACGAGATGCCGGATGTCGCCGATTCCAAGATTCATTACGAGCAGTGGTAAGGCCGGCAGGTCCGTTCGACTCACGCGATGCAAAGCACTGCGTCCCTCGAGAGAGGGGCGCAGTTTTTTCATGCGCCGAATCTCGCGCCGCGAAAAAAGACAGCCTCCCGGGAGGCTGTCTTGCTTTACATATTGCTGATTAGAGCATGGTGCGAATCTGCTCGCCCTTCACCCACGCGTGGATATTCTCAAAGACCATATCGGCGCGGCGGTCAATCGACTCGCGCGTATCGAAGCCGACATGCGGCGTGCAGACGAGGTTCGGTGCCCCGAGGAGCGGATGATCCTTCGGAAGCGGCGGATCCTGCTCATAGACATCGATGCCGGCCTTGATGCGTCCCTCGCGGAGGGCTTTGGCCAGCGCGTCCGTATCGACGACCGGTCCGCGTGCCGTATTGATGAGAATCGCGCCCGGCTTCATGCGGCCGATTTCCTCCTCGCCGATGAGACCCTTCGTCTCCGGCGTGAGCGGCGTATGGACCGAAATAATATCGGCCTGCTCCATGACATCGGCGAGCGGCATCAGCGTGAGACCGAGCTCCTCGGCACGCTTCTTCGGGCTGCGGTTATATCCGATCAGCTTGCAGCCGAACACCTTGAAGATCTCCGCCGTGCGGAGGCCGATGGCGCCCGTTCCGACGATACCGACCGTCTTGCCGGCGAGCTCATGACCCGCGAGCGTGCCCTTGCCCTCTCCGGCCTGAACCGCCTCGTGGCAAGCCGTGATATTGCGGAGACAGTCGAGCGCCATGCCGACCGCGAGCTCCGCGACCGCATCGTTGCAATAACCGCCCGTATTCGAGATCTTGACGCCCTTCTCCTTGCAGGCCTCGACATCCACATGATCGATGCCGACAAAAGCGACAGAAATAAATTTCAGATTCTTATCGGCACGAATGACCTCGCCCGGCAGCGGATGATTCGCGATGATCAGCACATCGGCATCCCCCGCTCGCTGAATGAGCTCGTCCGTGTCCGTCGTCACCGTATCATAAGCCGTCCACTCGTGGCCCTCCTTCGTGAGTCCCTCCGCAAGTGCGGCCAATTTGTCCTCGGAAATACCGAGAGGCTCCATCAATACAACTTTCATCGGATACCCCCTTTGTTATTTCAAAATATTGAACTCATTATACCACAATGCCGCGCCGCCTGCGCCCTTTGCGAAAAAAAGGAAGAGGGCAAGCCCTCTTCCTGCTTTAGATGCACTTGATACAAGCATACTCGATGCGAGAATCCGCGATACGAGAAGTCGAGGTCCAAGACCGAATTACTTCTGAATCGCCTTGAACGCTGCTGCCTGCGCCGTCATGCCTCTCTCCGAAGCGAGACGCTCAATCGACGAAGCACCGAAGAATCCGTCGATTTCCGGAACGTGCTGAATGACATAAGCCGCATCGTCCGGCTCGGCAATCGGACCGCCGTGGCAGATGACCATGATGTCCGGGCGAACCGATCTTCCGGCCTTGATGATCTCGCGAATCTTCTCGCAGCAATCATCCAGCGTGATGGCCGTCTCCGCACCGATAGCACCCTTCGTGGTGAGACCCATGTGAGCGACGAGAATATCGGCGCCGGCCTCGGCCATCGCCTTCGCATCCTCCGGCGTGAAAACATACGGGCAGGTGAGCATGTCGAGCTCATGGGCCATGCGGATCATATCGACCTCGAGGCCATAGCCCATGCCCGTCTCTTCGAGGTTCTGACGGAAGACGCCGTCGATAAGTCCGACGGTCGGGAAGTTCTGTACACCGTTGAAGCCCTGTGCCTTAAGGTCCTTCAGGAAGAGCTCCATGACGCGGAACGGATCCGTGCCGCAAACGCCTGCGAGGACCGGCGTCTTCTTGACGATCGGGAGCACCTCGCGTCCCATCTCCTGCACGATGGCATTCGCATCGCCGTAAGCGAGGAGGCCGGCCAGGGAGCCGCGTCCTGCCATGCGATAACGTCCGGAATTATAGATGATGAGCATATCGACATCGGCCTTCTCACTGCACTTTGCTGTCATACCCGTTCCGGCACCGACGCCGACAAGGATCTTGCCGTTTTCGACCTCAGCATGGAATTCCTTCAGAATCTCTTCTCTCGACTTGTTATACATGATGTCCTCCTTTTGTTCTCCGTTCGAACGGCTTTCTGTCTGTTGTTCTCCGTTCAAGCGTCTTTCTGTTCTCTGTTCAAACGCTGCTCGCTTATTCCTGCGAACTACTCCTCCATGAGTTCAATGAGTCTCTTCGCCGCGGCTACCGCGAACGCTTCATCGTTGATATTGTTATCCATCTCGACGATCTCGACGAGCGGATTCGTGAGCCCCTGACGGAGCGTATCGAAGAGCACCGCATCCTCCTCCGGTCCGTAGAAGGCCTGTCCCTCGGCATCGATCATGGAGACGCCCTTCTTCGGAAGGAGCACCGTCATCTTCCGCTTCGTTTCATTCCATTTGCTGACGAGGCGTTCACCGATGGCGCGATTCTCCTCCGCCGTCGTACGCATCAGGGTGACCGTCGGATTATGCTGATACAGATTGCGTCCGAGGAATTCCTCCGGCACCGTATCGCGCGGTCCGAAGTTGACCATATCGAGTGCGCCGACGGAAACGACCTGCGGCACGTTCTGACGAATAGCTGCTTCACAGCGATGCTCGCCGGCTGCAAGTACGCCGCCGACCACTTCATCGCACCACTCCGTCGTCGTGAGATCGAGCACGCCCTTGAAATATCCGCTGTCAATGAGGCTCTCCATCGTGCGTCCGCCCGTACCGGTCGCATGGAAGACGAGGACTTCATAACCCTGTTCCTCAAGATAAGCCTGCGCCCGGTTAATGCAAGGCGTCGTGACGCCGAACATCGTCGCTGCGACCAGCGGCTTGGCCTCCTCCGTCTCCTCCGGAAGCTGATTCTTCAGTCCGACCATGCCGGCCACGGCGAGTGCCGCATTGCGGAAAAGGGTCTTCGAGATGGAATTCAATCCCGCGACATCGACGATGGACGGAATCATGATGACATCGCTCGTTCCGACATATTGCTCCACATTGCCCGAGGCCATCGTGGAAACCATGACCTTCGGAACGCCGACCGGAAGCGCACGCATGGCCGGAGTCGCAAGGGATGTACCGCCGGAGCCGCCGAGCGCCAGGATGCCGTCGAATTTCCCTTCCGCATAGAGCTTCGGGACGATAGCCTCCATGCCTTTCGAGAGAGCCTCCGTGCCGAGTGCGCGATCGCGCTTCGCGGCGATCTCATCGAGATCGTATCCCGCTGCCGCGGCGACCTCCTTGTTCGACACATCCGGTTCGAAGATCGGATCAAAGACGCCGGCATGGATGGTAAGTGTTTCCGCGCCGAGCGCATGCAATTGATCGATGATAAATTGATATTCACGGCCCTTCGTATCGAAGGTGCCTGCTACTGCAATCGTGCCCATCTCGACCTCCTTTACTTGTCATTTTGTAATAATTGTGTGTTTACGCTTCTACTTTATACCTCCTTTCTGCCTTTGTAAAGGACAAAAAAGTCCCTGCGGGCGGAAGGGAGCTCCCGAAGGAAGCTCTCTCCGCGCTCGCAGGGTTTTCCGCGAAAAACAATATTTCTTATTTACGATGCTCCTTATAAGCCGTATCGCAGTATTCACAGCGATAGATGCGATGCTCCTCGTTCGCGAGGTAGAAGCGCTGATCGACGCCCTTCTCGACCGAGGTGATGCAGCGCGGATTGCTGCAGCTGATGACATTCTGCAGACGCTTCGGCAGGGCCATGTGCTTCTTCTCGTAGAGCTTGCCGTCCTTCACGATGTTGACCGTGATGTGCGGATCGACATAACCGAGCATATCGAAGTTCAGATCGATGATCTGATCGATTTTGATGATGTCCTTCTTGCCGTACTTGTCGCTCTTCGCATTCTGAATGATGGCCACGGCGCAGTCCAGACGTTCGAGGTGAAGCAGCTTATAGATGAGCATGGATTTGCCGGCATCGATATGATCGAGAACGATGCCCGTGCTTACTCCGTCAATGTTCATGCGTAGAGACCTCCTTCCACTCCGAGAAGCATGAGCAAGAGAGCCATGCGGACCGTCTTGCCGTTGCCTACCTGCTCGAAATACTTTGCACGCGGGTCGTTATCGACCTCGATGGCGATTTCGTTGACACGCGGCAGCGGGTGCATGATGATCATGTCGTCCTTCGCTGCGGCGAGCTTCTCGAGATCGAGAATATAGGTATCCTTCAAGCGGAGGTAATCCTCTTCGTTGAAGAAGCGCTCCTTCTGAACGCGCGTCATGTAGAGGACGTCGAGTTTCGGCAGCGCATGCTCAAGAGAGGCCGTTTCTTCCCACTGCGCGCCGACTTCGTCGAGCTCCGCCTTCATATAACCCGGGAGCTTCAGCTCATCCGGCGAGATGAGGACGAAATGGATGCCGGTATAACGGACCAGCGCAGCGATGAGCGAGTGGACCGTGCGGCCGAACTTGAGGTCGCCGCAGAGGCCGATGGTGATATTCTCCAGGCGTCCCTTGTTGCGGCGGATGGTGAAGAGATCGGCGAGCGTCTGCGTCGGGTGCAGGTGGCCGCCGTCTCCGGCATTGATGACCGGAATATCGCAGGCGTTCGCACCGACGAGGGCCGCACCCTCCTTCGGGTGGCGCATCGCGATGATGTCGGCATACTGCTCGATGACGCGAATGGTATCGCTTACGGTCTCACCCTTCGAAACCGAGGTCGAGTTCGCATCCGAGAATCCGATGACCGAGCCGCCGAGGTCGAGCATGGCCGTTTCGAAGCTGAGTCTCGTTCTCGTGGACGGTTCGAAGAAAAGCGATGCGAGCTTCTTATATTTACACTTCTCATGATACTTGTCCGGATTCAGGACAATGTCATCGGCGAGATTGAGCATCTCATTGATCTCTTCCACGGTCAAATCGGTGATATCGATTAGATCTCTCTTAGCCATTCGATGATTCCCCTTCCTTCCTCTTCCGTGACATACTTCTCTTCGACAGCTGTCTCAATCAGCGTCTCGATCGTGCAGAGACTTCTCTTCTCGCAGTTCGCTTCTTCGAAGCGCTGATCGGCCTTGGCCGTATCATACGTGAAGATACTGATGACGCCGAGGACCTCGGCCCCCGCCTCGCGAAGTGCTTCGACGACCTCGACCGAAGAACCGCCGGTCGAAATGAGGTCCTCGATGACGACGACCTTATCGCCCTTCTCGAGCTTGCCCTCGATGCGATTATTTCTTCCGTGAGACTTCGCGCTGCCGCGGACATAACCCATCGGTTTGTTCAGGATATGCGCCGTGATGGCTGCATGAGCGATGCCGGCCGTGCTCGTGCCCATCAGGGTGTCGCACTCCGGATAATATTCCTCGATCGCCTTCGCCATCTCGTTCTCGATAAGATCGCGGACCTTCGGTGCCGTGAGCGTCAGCCGGTTGTCGCAATAAATAGGGCTCTTGATGCCGCTCGCCCAGGTGAACGGATCGTTCGGGCGAAGGAAGACCGCCTGAATGGAGAGAAGGCCTTCTGCAATCTCTTTTGCTCTCTTGCTTGCCGGTTTATTCATGGGTAATCTCCTCCTTACATCTCTGATAAGCTGCGACCGGATCCTCAGCCTTGGTAATGCTGCGTCCGATCACCAGATAATCCGATCCCATCGCCTTGGCGCGGGCCGGTGTCGCGACGCGGCTCTGATCGCCCTTCGCATCGCCGGCCAGGCGGATACCCGGCGTGACGGTGAGGAAGGATCCGGAGGTCACGCTGTGAATACGCTCAGCCTCCCATGCGGAGCAGACGACGCCGTCAAGCCCTGCCTCCATCGCGTTTCTTGCATAGCCGGCGACGACATCCTCGAGAGCGCCCTCGATGAGAAGCTCGTCGTGCATCATCGCTTCATCCGTTGAAGTGAGCTGCGTGACGGCAATGAGCTTCGGGCGTTCACCTTCGCCGCAACCCTCCTGCAGTCCTTCGAGCGCCGCCTCCATCATCTTGCGGCCGCCGGCTGCATGCACATTCGTCATGGAGACGCCGGCGCGCGCCAGGACGCGCATCGCGCTCTTCACCGTATTCGGGATATCGTGGAGCTTGAGATCGAGGAAGATACGATGACCCCTCTTCTTGATCTCTTCGAGAATCGCCGGTCCTTCGCTGTAAAAGAGCTCCATACCGACTTTGACATAAAGAGGCTCGTCGCCGAAGCGATCGAGGAAGCGAAGTGCATCCTCCCCGGTCGGGAAGTCGAGCGCAATCATGATTTCAGGCTTCATCGTTCCTCCTTCTTATACAACGCCGCGGATCTCCTTGAGATCCTTGATACCGTAATATTCCATTCGCTCCGGAAGCGCCTCGATGACCTTCGGCATCGCCCACGGATCGACGAGGTTGGCCGAACCCATCTGGATCGCCGTCGCGCCCGCCATGATCATCTCGAGGACATCATCCGCCGTGCGGATGTCGCCGATGCCGATGATAGGAAGCTTCACCGCATGGAAGACCTCATTCACCATGCGCTGTGCAATCGGGCGGATGGCCGGACCCGAGAGGCCGGCATAAGGAACCGAGGTGATGGTCCTGCGCGAGCGGAGATCGATGCGCATGGCCTTGAAATTGTTGATCATGCTGATGCCGTCGGCGCCGCCGCTCTCGCAGGCGCGTGCAATCTCCGTGATATCGGTGATGTTCGGCGTCAGCTTCATGAAAATCGGCTTCGTCGTTCTCCTCCGAACCTCTTCCGTAATCTTCTCAGCCATCTTCGGATCGGTTCCGAAGGCCGCCCCGCCGTGCTGTACGTTCGGGCAGCTGATATTGATCTCCAGGATATCGATCTCCGGAATCGCGTCAAGGCGTCCCGCGAGCTCCGCATATTCCTCGACGCTGAAGCCGCTGATGTTGACGACCAGCGGTCCGTGATACTCGCTCGTCAGGAGCGGCAGATCCTCGGCGATGAAATGCTCGATGCCCGGATTCTGCAGGCCGATGGAATTCATCATACCGCTTGGACATTCCGCAATGCGGGGAAGCGGATTGCCGTAGCGCGGCTCAGCTGTCACGCTCTTCGTGGTGACGGCGCCGAGGACATGAAGGTCATAAAAGTCCTTATATTCCATGCCGTAAGCGAAAGTGCCGCTCGCCGGCATGACCGGATTCTGAAGCTTGACACCGGCAAGCTCTACCGCTGTTACAGGCTTTCCCATCGAATGACCTCCTTATCGAATACCGGACCGTTCTTGCAGACGCGGGCGCTTCCGTCCTTCGTCTTGATCGAACAGCCCATACAAGCGCCGAAGCCGCATCCCATGCGCGCTTCGAGGCTGAAGAAGCCGTGATCCGTGCAGGCATCAAGGGCCTTCAGCATCGGCGTCGGTCCGCAGGCGCAGACGAACGGAAGGCGTTCAAAGGCGTCCGTGACGAAGCCCTTCCTTCCGTAGCTTCCGTCGGCCGTCATGACCGTGAGCGGCACACCGAGGGCTTCGAATTCCTCGAGGAGGAAGATCTCCTCCTTCGTGTTATAGCCGAGGATGACCTCGAAACTCTTGCCGGCAGCCTTGAGTGCCTTCGCCAGGCCATACATCGGCGGAATGCCGATGCCGCCGCCGATGACGGCAGCACCGTCCGGTACGGCCGAAATATCATATCCGTTCCCGAGTCCGGTCAACACCTGCAGGGTTTCCCCTTCCTTCATCTGCGACAGGATATCCGTTCCTTCGCCGACGACCTTATAGATGAGCGTAAAGGAATGCTCATCATGATCCGCAACGGAAATCGGGCGGCGGAGGAATTTGTCCGGTACGCTGACCATGGCAAATTGATCCGGGTGGGAGAAATCATCACCGTCCGTCTCGCAGATAAGGCGAAAAATGCCGGGAGCCAGCTCTCGATTCTCGAGAATTCTCGTCTTTCTATCTTTCATCGTGCGCCTCCGAATATTCATATACAATCTTTCCGTCCATGACTGTCATCTGAATGCGTCCCAGCACCGGACGTCCGTCAAACGGAGTCGAATGACCCTTCGAGAGGAAGGTACGGCTGTCGATGACATCGGAGACCGTCGGATCGAAAACGAAGAAGCCGTTCTCAGCCAGTCCGAATCTCTTTCGCGGTGCCGCAGCCATGCGGTCGATGAGCTCCGACAGCGTCAGAATGCCGCGCTCGACGAGTCCCGTATAGAGAACCGGGAAGGCGCATTCGAGTCCCGTGATGCCGTTCAGGCTCTTCTCAAAGCCGCGACCCTTCTCCTCGGCGCTGTGCGGTGCATGATCCGTTGCGACCATGTCGACCGTACCGTCCATGAGGCCTTCGACCAGGGCGCAGCGGTCCTCCGCTTCCTTGATCGGCGGATTCATCTTCACGCGGCCGCCGAGCTCCGGCGTCGTGCGAAGAACCTCCTGAACGAAATCGCTGTCGAGCAGGAGATAGTGCGGCGCCGTCTCACAGGTGACATCGACGCCGCTTTTCTTGGCGTCGCGGATGAGCTCTACGCTCTCCTTGCAGGAGATGTGGCAGACGTGATAAGCGCAGCCCGTTTCATCGGCCAGCTTGAGGTCACGTTCGATCTGCTTCCATTCGCTCTCGCGGACCTTGCCCTCACGGAGAAGCTCCATGTCCTCGCAGTGCGCTGCAATGATCTTGCCGAGGCCCTTCGCCTGCTCCATTGCGGCGCGCATGAGGCCTTCATCGGCGACACCGACGCCGTCATCCGAGAAGGCGATGACATCATCGGCGATGGCTTCCATCTGTGCAAGCTCGCCGGATCCGGATTGCTCCATCGTGATGCTTCCGTAAGGAAGGACCTCTATCACTGCATCCTCACGGATGAGCTTAAGCTGCTCCTCGAGACCCTCCGGTGTCGACGGAACCGGTCTCACGTTCGGCATGGTGCCTACCGTCGTATAACCTCCCTTGGCTGCGGCAAGGGAACCCGTCTTCACGGTCTCCTTATAGCTCGATCCCGGCTCGCGGAAGTGAACATGCACATCGCAGAGCGAAGGCAAAATAAAAGAGTTATCCAATGTGATAACTCTCTCAGAAGCGGTCTCTTCGCCGCTTTCGCTTCCTCCGAACACCGAGCCGTCATGAATAAGAAGAGAATCGTTCGCCTCGAAAGAGCCGTCCTTATAAATCTTTCCACCCTTGATTCGTGTCGTCATGATTCCTCCGTATGATTCTGTTGCGGTGTATTTCTATGAACTTATCTGACGTATTATACCACAATTGCTTCGCCCTGTGTGTGCAAAATGAAAATTCGCACACGGACGAAGCAATCGCGGTACCTTATTCCATAGTGGCCTAATTTTTCATGTCATCCAGATAAGAGGATGCCGTCCGGATTTCCGGCTCGGCCGTCTTCTCCGTTTCCGGATGAGCTTCAGCGGACGAATCCGCTGCCTTCGGCGCCTCCGAAGCTGCCGAAGTCTCCGGCGCCTCCGAAGCTGCCGAAGCAGTCGCGGTCTCCGCAGTTACGGGAGCCGCCGGCTTTTCCGACGTCTCGCTCTTATACTGCGCACGAGCCTCGTCGGCTGTCATCGTATACGAGACCTTATCCTTAATCGGATCATCGGTCGGAGCGACGGTGACGTTGCCCTCCGTGATGGTCCGATAATGACCGTCGATGTTCTCCTCCTCATCGCGCTCATCGATGACCAAGGCGTTCAGGATCTTGTCGTAAAGACCGCAGTTCCGATCGTCGATGAGGATCCAGATATAGCCGATGCAGAAGAAGGCATTGATGACCGGCTTCAGAATAAACTCACGAAGCAGCATATAACCGGCGCCGAGCGGCTTGCCGTCCTCCTCGCTAACGACGCGAAGTCCGAAAATCTTCTTGGCGATGGACTGCCCTTGAACGTAGAAATAAATCTGTACGCCGAAGACAGCAAGATAAGCGAATCCGTAGATGCCTCCTCCGAAGATGAAGGCGAGAAACATCGGTATAAAACCTATAATCAGCGAATCCACCAGGGCGGACAGGAATCGCATCGGCCGGGTCGCCAGCTTCATAACTTTTTGTTCTGCCATTGTTTACTCCTCTGCTTCTGCCGCTTCGGCTTCTTCTTCCTCATGCGTCTTATAATTCTTGATCTTCTCAGGAACCTCAAGACCGTTCTTCTTATAGTAGTCGAGCAGTGCCAGCTTGATGGCATCCTCGGCAAGAACCGAGCAGTGGATCTTTCGAGCCGGGAGACCGTCGAGCGCCTCGACGACCGCCTTGTTCGTCAGCTCCAGTGCGTCCTCGACGCTCTTGCCCTTGATGAGCTCCGTCGCCATCGAACTCGAGGCGATCGCCGAACCGCATCCGAACGTCTTGAACTTCACATCCTCAATGATGCCGTTCTCGATCTTCAGATAGATCTTCATGATATCGCCGCAGACCGGGTTGCCGACTTCACCGACCCCGTCTGCGTTCTCGATCTCACCGACATTTCTCGGATGCCGGAAGTGGTCCATGACCTTTTCACTATATAGCATGTTCAATTTCTCCCTTCTCAAGTTCTTCCCAATACGGGGACATCGCACGGAACTCCGCGACGACCTCGTGAACCTTCTCAATGATATAATCGATCTCCTCTTCCGTATTCTTCTCCGAAAGCGAGAAACGAAGCGAACCGTGAGCGACCGTGATCGGAACGCCCATGCCGGTCAGCACGTGACTCGGCTCCAGCGATTCGCTTGTACATGCCGAGCCGGACGAACACTCGATGCCGGCCTGGTCCAGCGCGAGCAGCAGCGATTCACCCTCGACGCCTTCAAACGAATAATTGACATTGTTCGGAAGACGGCGAACCGGATCGCCGTTGAGCTTCGAATGCGGAATGTCGCTGAGCCCCTCGATCAGACGGTCGCGGAGGTGGCTGACATAGGCTGCATTCTCCTCCATATGGTCACAGGCCTCCTGCAGAGCTGCTGCCAGTGCCATATTGCCCGGAACGTTGACCGTTCCTGCACGCTTGCCGCGCTCCTGGGCGCCGCCCTCAATGATATTGAGCAGGCGGATGCCGTTTCTTGCATAGAGAGCGCCGACACCCTTCGGTCCGTGGAATTTGTGTGCGGACATCGAGAGCATGTCGATATGCATCGCCTGAACATCGATCGGCAGATGACCGGCAGCCTGAACGGCATCGGTATGGAAGAGGACGCCGCGCTCATGGCAGAGCTTGCCGATCTCGGCAACCGGCTGAATCGCGCCCATTTCATTATTGGCAAACATGACCGAAACGAGCGCCGTATCCTCGCGGATGGCATCGGCAATCTTCTGTACGTCGACAATGCCGTTGCTCTCCGGTGCGATGAGCGTGACCTCGAAGCCCTCTTTCTCCAGCTTCGCGAGCGTGTGGAGGATCGCATGGTGCTCCACCTTGAGGGAGATGAGATGCTTCTTCCCCTTCTTGCGGAGCCCGCGTGCCGCCGAGATCAATGCCTGATTATCGGCTTCGCTGCCGCCGGACGTGAAGTAAATTTCATTCGG
>CASEEM010000007.1 GCA_949286985.1 uncultured Eubacteriales bacterium | reverse complement strand
TCCGTCTGCTCTTTGCGCGCATCGGCATTCCGCACTGCCCGATCTGCGGACGCGAGATCACGGGTCAGTCGATCGACAGCATCGTGGACCGCATTCAGGAGAGCCCGGAGGGGACGCGCCTCACGGTGCTCGCGCCGATCGTCCGCGGACGCAAGGGGGAGCACAAAAATATTCTCGCCCGCATTCGCCGCGATGGTTATATGCGCGCCCGCATCGACGGCGACATCGTCCGCCTCGACGAGGGCGACATCAAGCTTGAGAAGAACAACAAGCATACCATCGAAATCGTCATCGACCGCATCGTCAATCGCCCCGACAGCCGCAGCCGCATCGCCGAGGCCTGTGAATTGGCCGTGCGCGAGGGCGACGGCATGCTTCGCGTAGTTTTCGGGGAAAAACTGCCGGACGGCAGCACGAAGGAGAGCGAGGAGACGTTCAGCACCAAATATGCCTGCCCGGAGCACGGCATCAGCATTGAAGAGATGGAGCCGCGCATGTTCTCCTTCAACAGCCCGTACGGCGCCTGCGAGCACTGCACCGGACTCGGCTTCACGCTCAAGATTCCGGAATCGGCCGTCGTCGCTGACGAGAATAAGGACATCTTCCACGGGGCATTCGGCCAAGTCCTCGGCGGCCTCGATGCCATGGGCTGGCAAGGCCACATGCTCCGCCGGCTCGCCATCGACCACAACGTCGACCTCTCGCTCCCGTACAAGGACCTCCCGCGTGCGTATAAGGACGACATCCTCTACGGCACCGGCACGCGCAAAATCGCTTACGATTATACGAACAGCAAGGGCGTGGTCACGCATATGAATCACACCTTTGAGGGACTCATCCCGAACCTCGAGCGCCGCTACGGCGAGACGAATTCAGAGT
Organism: uncultured Eubacteriales bacterium; assembly: GCA_949286985.1. GTDB lineage: Bacteria > Bacillota > Clostridia > Peptostreptococcales > Anaerovoracaceae > Mogibacterium. The sequence goes on along the minus strand of CASEEM010000007.1, from coordinate 8,622 downwards.
GGGTCAAGGAGAAAATCGCCGACATGATGGTCGAGTCGGAGTGTCCGGTCTGCCACGGCAAGAAGCTCAAGGACATCGTCCTCGCCGTCACTGTCGGAGGCAAGAATATCATCGACATCACGGACCTCTCCGTCGAGCGCTGCCTCGACTTCTTCGAGCATCTCGTCCTCACGGAGCGCGAGGAGCAGATCGCCCATGCCGTTATCCGCGAGATCCGGGAGCGCCTCCGCTTCCTCCGCCAGGTCGGCCTTGGCTACCTGACGCTCTCCCGCTCGGCCGGCACGCTCTCCGGCGGCGAGTCGCAGCGCATCCGTTTGGCGACGCAGATCGGCTCCGGCCTCGTCGGCGTCCTCTACATCCTGGACGAGCCCTCCATCGGACTTCACCAGCGCGACAATGACAAGCTCCTCTCGGCGCTTCGCGACCTCACGGACATGGGCAACACGCTCATCATCGTCGAGCATGACGAGGATACCATGCTCGCCGCCGACGAAATCATCGATATCGGCCCGGGCGCCGGCATTTACGGCGGCGAGGTCGTCGCGCAGGGCACGGCCGAGGAGATCGCGAAATGCGGCCGCTCCATCACCGGTCAGTTCCTCGCGGGAAAGCGCCGCATCGAGGTTCCGAAGACCCGCCGTCCGGGGACCGGAGAGTTCCTCCGCGTCATCGGCGCACGTCAGAACAACCTCAAGAATATCGACGTCGAATTCCCGGTCGGCAAGATGATCTGCGTCACCGGCGTCTCCGGCTCCGGAAAGAGCTCCCTCGTCAACGAGATCCTCTATAAGGGCGTCGCGCGCCTCACGAACCGTACGCAGATGCAGCCGGGACTCCATGACCGCATCGAGGGCATCGAATATTTCGACAAGGTTATCGATATCGACCAGACGCCGATCGGACGTACGCCGCGTTCGAACCCGGCGACGTATACCGGCATGTTCGATCTCATCCGCGAGCTCTTCGCGGAAATGCCGGAGGCGAAGATGCGCGGCTATCAGAAGGGCCGCTTCAGCTTCAATATCAAGGGCGGCCGCTGCGAGGCCTGCCGCGGCGACGGCAGCACGAAGGTCGAGATGAACTTCCTCCCGGATGTCTATGTCCCGTGCGAGGTCTGCGGCGGCGCGCGTTATAACCACGAGACGCTCGAGGTCAAATATCGCGGCAAGAACATCTCCGAGGTCCTCGAGATGAGCGTCGCGGAAGCCCTGCCGTTCTTCAAGAACCATCGCAAGATCGAGCGTTACCTCGAGACGCTCGATGATGTCGGCCTCGGGTATATCAAGCTCGGCCAGCCGTCCACGCAGCTCTCGGGCGGTGAAGCGCAGCGCATCAAGCTCGCGACTGAGCTTTCGCGCAAAAGTACGGGGCGTACGCTCTACATTCTGGACGAGCCGACGACGGGTCTTCACTTCGCCGATGTCGAGAAGCTCCTCTATGTCCTGCAGCGACTCGTCGACGAGGGCAACACCGTCGTCGTCATCGAGCACAACCTCGATGTCATCAAGTGCGCCGATCATATCATCGATCTCGGACCGGAGGGCGGCGAAGGCGGCGGCACGATCATCGCGACCGGCACCCCGGAGGAGATCGCGGCCTGCGAGAACTCGTATACCGGTCAGTATCTCAAAAAGCTGCTGGAGAGAGGATAATGGTCTCGGAATCTCATTCATACGATAGTTGCTGATTTGGAGAATATAACACGAACTTATAAGGAAATGCCCTGCCGGCCCGAGGCCGACAGGGCATTTCCCGTAAGATAAAGAAAGGATAAAAATGAAGGAAACTGTAAGCTAATGTTCGTGCGGCTCCATGTGGAAGAAGCCGTCGAGCTCCGGCATCATAGCGAAGAGGGTGTCTTCGTTCTCCGCTTTCAGGAGTTCGGTGCCTGCGAGCAGCGTGAAAATCTCCGGGGAGACGGCTCTCGCGGCATCGATGATGGCCTCGAGACGTGCGATCGTGTCCTCCATGGCTTCTTCATCATATTCCTGACGGAGCAGATGGAGACCCGGATGGAGGACCAGCACATCGGCACCGGCTGAAGCCATGTCCTCGGCCTGATTCGTATCGAAGACGATCGGGCAGGTGAAGAGGCCGAGCTCGTGCGCCTTGGCAATCATCAGCACCTCGTGGTCGTAATCGAGATCCGCTTCGTGGAGATGCTGGCGGAAGGTGCCGTCGACGAAGCCGACGGTCGGGAAATTCTGAACGCCGGTGAAGCCCATGGTGATGATGCGCTTCAGGAAGATATCCATGACGCGGTAAGGGTCGGTGCCGCAGATCCCTGCGAGGAGAGGACCTTGCTCACCGGCCTCCGGCAGGGCTTCGTGGCCCATCTGTTCAATCATGCCGTTGGCATCGCCGTAGGAGAGCAGGCCGGCCAGAAGTCCGTGACCCGTCTTGCGGTAGGCGGTCGCATGATACAGAACGGCGAAATCAGCGCCCTCCGAGAACGCCTTTTGCCCGTGATCCGAACCGGCGTGGATGCCTTGAAGCGGGATGCCTTTGTTCTTCTTCGTTTGCAATCTTTGGAGAAGCTCGTCGCGTGTCATCAAGGCGCCTCCTTTCCGCGGACCTCATCGGTCGCTGCCGCCTTATCGGTCGCCTGAGCAGCCTCCGTCGCTTCGGCAGGTGCCTCCGGCTCGCTGACGGCGAGCGAGCGATAGACTCTCGGCGCATGGCCCTTGTATTTCTTGAAGATCTTGCTGAACTGCGCGCTGTCCGGATATCCGACATCCTCCGCAATTTCGGAGACGGTCATCTTGGTCGTCCGAAGCAGCTCCGCCGCCTTGTTCATACGGAAGCGAATCAGGTATTCCGTGAAGCTGCATCCGAGGCGCCGCTTGAAGAGCGAACTCAGATACGGCGGCGAGAGATGGAGAAGCAGCGCCATCTCGTTCAGCGTGATGGTCTGCTGGTAATTCTGTGCAATGTGATTCTGGATGAAGGTGATGTAATCGTGCATCATCGCCTTATCCGCGGCATCGCTGTTCTTGCCGAAGACCTCGTCTGAGTTCTTGAAGGCCTGGAGCGTGTTCAGAATCGCTTTCTCCGACGGGATACGCTCGAAGGAGCTGCCGCCGATGAAGCCCTGGCAGTCCGTCTGCTCGTAGAAATACTGCGCATCCGCCGGGGTCTTGACCGGACCGCCGTAGATCATGCGGATCCTGCCCGGTGCGAGGTCGCGGCATACGCGGAAGATGCGATGCGCAATGGCGATGGATTCCTCGATGGTGCGGAGCTTCTTGGCGCCGAGGGCGCCTCCGGCATTCCAGCCGAGGTGGGCGCAGATGATGTCGGCACCGGCCTCGATCATGTCCTTCGTCTGCATTTCGTCGAAAACGAAGGCGAGGGTAAGAAGCCCCTGCTCGTGGGCGATGCGGATGGCTTCGACTTCGCGGTCGTAGCGAATGCCGTCCTCCTCGAGGGCGCGGCGAAAATCGCCGTCAATGAGGCCGACGGTCGGGAAGTTGGCGATGCCGGCGAGCCCCTGCATGCGGATCTCGGCGATATAGGATTCGAGATCGATGGTCGGGTCGGTGGCGTGAAGGCCGAAGAGAATCGGCGCTTCATCGATGAGGGAGAGGAGCTCGCGCGTCGCAAAGTCCGAGACAAGTTCGTTGCTGTTCGCGTAGCTGAGATAAGAGGCCAGCGAAGGACGACCTGCCTGACGGAAACGTCCGGCGCTGAGCGCCAAGATGAAATCGGCTCCGCCTTTGACACTGTATTTCGTTGTCATGCCGCTGCCCGCAGCGACGCCGATGATGTGACCGGTGACGCTGATCTGCGAGTGGAATTGTCGCAGGATATCGGTCTTGGTGGTCATTCCTTTCCCTCCTCTCTGCCGCATGGCATGTCTGTCCGCAGCGGTGGCGGCAAGATCCTGAAGACAATGCTGCGGCCGGATATACCTCGTTTCGTGTATTTGTCAGTCTGCGGCTCAACTTGATCGAACCTGCTGCCTGAGGCCCTCCGTCTATTCCTCGACCTCGCTGTACTGCTCGGTATTCTCCTGGATGAGCTCGTGCTTGACATCCCAGAGCTTCTTCGAGAGGTCGACATAATATGTCTGCGGATTCTCGAAGCGGAGCATTTCGTCCCAGAGTGTGCCAATCTGCTCGCGGCAGTGCGTCTTGATCTCCTCGAGACTTGGCGTTTCATAGACCAGCTTACCGTGATCGAAAATCGGAACGAGAAGCTCCTTCGCCGTGAAGTTGTAGAGGCGCTTTCTTTTCCAGACGGCCTCCGGATCGAAGATCTCGAAGCGTTCACCGCTCGGCGTCTCCTCTTCGTGCAGCGTGATGAGATCGGCGAGCACACGGCCCGTGACATTATCGAAGAAACGATAGACCTTCTTGAAGCCCGGGTTTGTGATCTTGCCGACATTCTCGGAAATCTTGATCTTCGGGATCAGGGTGCCGTTCTTCTCGATGGCGGCGAGCTTATAAACACCGCCGAAGACCGGTTCGGAGCGCGAGGTGATCAGGCGCTCGCCGACGCCGAAGGAATCGATCATCGCGCCCTCCTGGATGATGTCGCGGATGAGCCACTCATCGAGGGAGTTCGAGACGACGATGGAGCAGTCCTCGAGACCGTTCGCATCGAGAATCTCGCGCGTCTTCTTCGTCAGATAAGCGATATCGCCGCTGTCGATGCGGACGCCCATCTTCTTCGGCTTCATCTCTTTGAATACGCGGATGGCATTCGGGAGGCCGGAGTGGAGGACGTTGTACGTATCGATCAGGAGAACCGCGTTATCCGGATAGATGCGCGTATACTCCTTGAAGGCCTCGTATTCGCTGTCAAAGGTCTGCACCCAGCTGTGAGCCATCGTGCCAAGGGCAGCCACGCCGTAGTCGCGGTCCGCAATGGCGCATGCCGTGCCGGCGCAGCCTCCGATGTACGAGGCGCGGGCACCGTAGATGGCGGCGGACGGTCCCTGCGCGCGGCGAGAACCGAATTCCATGATCGGACGGCCCTTCGCGGCGCGGACGATGCGGTTCGCCTTCGTCGCAATCAGACTCTGGTGGTTGATCGTGAGAAGAAGATATGTTTCGATGAACTGAGCCTGGATGAGAGGTCCTTTGACCGTGATGATCGGCTCGTTCGGGAAGATCGGCGTGCCCTCCGGAACGGCCCACAGGCTGCACTTGAATTCGAAGTTGCGCAGATACTCGAGGAAATCCTCGTTGAAAATTCCCTTGCTGCGGAGGTACTCGATATCCTCCTCCGTGAATTTGAGATTCTGCAGATAGTGGATGATCTGTTCGAGACCCGCCATGATCGCGAACGATCCGTTGTCCGGCACCGTGCGGAAGAAGAGGTCGAAGACCGCTTCGCAGTCGCGGATGTCGGAATGGAAGTAGCCGTTGGCCATCGTCAGCTCATAGAAATCCGTGAGCATCGTCATATTGTATTGGTCGTGCATAGTCTCTCCTTTGCGAAGGCCGCTCGGAACGGCCGCCTTCAATGGGTACAGAAGTTAGCCGTTGTTCGGACCGGAAGCGAGCGCGTTCAGGACGTCCTCGATCGTGTCGCCTTGGGAGAAAGCATACGTGCCTTCCGTGATATCGGCCGGCGTCTTGTCCAGCATCGCGAGGTCCGCTTCGAGCTGAGCATAATCCTCGAAGATGTTGTTATCGAAAAGCTCAGCGAGAGCCGCTTCATCACCGCCCTCTCCGATCGTGACCGTGAAGCCCTCCGACAGAACGCCGTCCTCAAAGGCCGTACCCGTCTCATAATTCGTGACCTCCACCGATTCCGTCTGCTGATGCGATTGCGCCGCCGCCTTGTTCGGATAATCCATGATGGCATTGAACCGCCATACGATGAGGAAGGCCGCAAGGATGACAATCAGCGCCGCAATGATGAGGTCGTTCGTGTCATGCAAAAAATCCTTTAAACTCTTCATTCATTCCTCTCTTTCAGATGCGCAGCAAGTGCGTATATGTTTGTGTAATTATAACATTTTAATATTCTCTTTACAATTGAGAGACCGCCTCCTTCCTTGTCACTTCTATAGCCGCGTGCTATAATAAGCGGTAACATTTTTGGGAAAAAGCGGGCCCTTCGAGCCGGATTTCGGCCCGCTGCTTTAAAGAAACCTGACACTCCAAACAGGTCTGACACTTCAAACAGATCTATAGAAAGCACGAACGAGGAGGCGCACGGACATGAAGACACTGACCATCACCGGCAACGACGCCGGACGCCGACTCGATCGTTTTCTCCGCAAATACCTGCCGGGCGCATCGCTCGGGACGATTTATAAGATCATCCGCAAGGATGTCAAGGTGAACGGCGTCCGCCGCGACACGAATTATTCGCTGGTTGAAGGCGATGAGCTCACGCTCTACCTTTCGGAGGAGCAGATCGACAGCTGGTCGGCCAAGGCCTCGCATGCGGCCGGGGTGCGGCGCGCGAAGCGGCAGTTCGGCATCCTTTATGAGGACGACCTCGTGCTCGCCGTCGATAAGCCGTTCGGTCTTCTCACGCACGGCGATGCCAAGGAGAAGAAGAATCATCTCGCGAACCAGGTGCGCGATTATCTCATCGAGACGGGCGCTTACGATCCGCGGGAGCGCGTCTTCTCGCCGGCGCCGGCGAACCGCCTCGACCGCAATACGACGGGCCTCGTCCTCTTCGGCAAGACGAGCGAGTCGCTGCGGACGTTGACGGCCATGATCCGCGAGGATGCCATCGATAAGTTCTATACCACCATCGCTTACGGTGAGATCAAGGAGGACCTCGAGCTCCGCGGCCGCATCGTGAAGGACGAGCGGACGAATACGGTGCGCGTTTTGCCTGAGGAGGCGGAAGAGGGACGGCCGGCAGTCACGAGGATTCATCCGCTTCGCACGGTCGGCGGATATACGCTGCTCGAGGTGCAGCTCATCACGGGGCGGACGCATCAGATCCGTGCGCATCTTGCGAGCATCGGGCATCCGATCATCGGGGATGTGAAGTACGCGCGCGGGCGGGCGGCGATCATGAATAAGCGCTTCAAGCAGCGCTTCGAACTCAGCACCCAGCTCCTGCATAGCACGCGCGTGTTTTTCCGCGAGGCCGAGGGATGCCTCGTTTATCTCGAGGGGGAGAGCATCGAGTCGCCGCTGCCGCCGAGCTTCACGGAGATTCTGACGGCGCTCGAGAATGAGAAGTAACAGAGAAACAGAAGGCCTGAGAGACCGGAGATAAGAGATAGGAGAAATCGGTTTTATGACGAGTTTTGTCAAAAGCGTGCTCATCGATGTGTTTATTGCGATACTTGCCGCAGGCGCCATCCTCTTCTTCGTCCGCCCGACTATCGTCAAGCAGACGTCGATGCAGGATACGCTGAATCCGAATGATTATGTCATCATGTACCGCCGGGCGTACAGCGGCGACAAGGAGCCGGAGCGCGGCGATATCATCATCTTCGAGTCGGAGATGACGGACGAATCCGGCAAGGACAAGCTGCTCATCAAGCGCGTCATCGGCCTGCCGGGCGACACAGTGACCATTGAGAACGGCATGGTCTACCTGAACGGTGAAGAGTATCCGGAGTCGTATCTCAAGGACGGATATACATCGGGCGATATTCAGGACGTCGTCGTGCCGGAGAATTCGTATTTCGTCATGGGCGACAACCGCGCCGTCAGCATCGACAGCCGTTACAGCGAGGTCGGGTTCGTGGAAAAGGAGGACATTAAGGGCAAGGCGGTCCTCCGCCTTTATCCGTTTACGGAGAAGCACCTGCTCTAAATGTCTGAATGAACGACAGTGAGAAGTTATCACGGAGAAGGCATCACCGAGAAAGGAGGAGCGATGGCCGTTCGATTGATTGCACAGAATAAGAAAGCTTATCACGATTACTTCGTGCTCGAGACGTACGAGGCGGGCATCGCACTCACCGGCACGGAGATGAAGTCCATCCGCGGCGGACGGGCGAGCATCAAGGAGGCGTATGCCCATATCTGGAACGGCGAGATCACCGTCGTCGGCATGCACATCTCCCCGTATGAACAGGGCAACCGTTACAACGTCGATCCGCTCCGCGAACGCAAGCTGCTCCTTCACAAGAAGGAAATTCGCAAGCTGCAGGAAGCGGTGAAGCAGGACGGCTTGACGATTGTACCGCTTCGGGTGTATATTAACGAACGGTCGAAGTGCAAGGTCGAGCTGGGACTTTGCCGAGGCAAGAAGAATTATGATAAGCGTGACACCATCGCGAAGAAGGAGGCGGCCCGCAAGATGGACCGCGCCATCAAGGCGAGTCGCAATTATTAGGGGACGCACCGGTTTCGACGGGAATGCGGAACAGGGATAAGCGAGCCGTGGAGCCGAGCCACGTTAAAAGCGGCCGTTAAATTCAAACGCTAAAACGAATAACAATTTCGCACTCGCTGCTTAGTTCAGCACCGCGCGTCGGCCGTTCTTCACCTGCAGGGAACGGACCCGGCGTCGACATGCAGGAAAACCTTGCGTGACCGCCCGGCATCGTAAGGGACTTACGGGCTAGCGTTTCGGTCGTCCGCCGGTTCGGCGGCCGGGGCGCGAAACAAAGATAGCCGGCTGCGCTCGGAGAAATTCTCTCGGAAGTGTTCTCGGACGTGGGTTCGATTCCCACCGTCTCCACCATGT
>CASEEM010000006.1 GCA_949286985.1 uncultured Eubacteriales bacterium | reverse complement strand
CTATCTCGCCACGCGCGGAGGAAAGGTCAAGCTGAAGTATTGGCGATATGCGACGGTGATTTGTCTGCCGCTCGTTCCGCATCTTCTCTCCTTCAATCTTCTTTCCTCGTCGGACAAAATCATCCTCACGCAGATCAGCGGTGCGGAATATACGGCTATTTACAGTATTGCTTATAACTGTTATGCCATTGCGACAACGCTTCAGAGTTCGATGGTGCAGGCACTCGGACCGTGGCTGATGGACAATCTCCATGCGAAGAATTATCGGGGCATCCGAAAGGGTGCGAATAATTTCTTCCTGATTTTCACGGCACTCATTTTCGGGTTATTGCTGTTGGTTCCGGAAGTTATCTGGATTTTCGGCGGCGAACAATATGCAGCTGCTGTTTACTGTCTCCCGCCGCTGCTCATGAGCATTTGTTTCCAATTCGCTTACACCATGTATGTGAATGTGGAATTCTTCATGAAAAAGACGGGCGGCGTCGCAATGGCGACGATGCTCGCCGCCGCAGCCAATATTGCTTTGAATTATTGGCTTATTCCGAAAGCACCGGAGCAGGGCTATATTATCGCAGCGTATACGACACTCGTCGGTTATGCATTGATGCTTCTTTTCCATTATTTGCTTGTGCGCCGCATGAAGATGAGTTTTGTCTATGATCTTCGCAGCTTCTTGGCGATTCTCACGGCATTCTGTGTGGCGGCGCTTTTGATGAACGGGCTGTACGGCATGTCGTTCTGGATTCGTTATATCATCGTGCTCATCTACGGCATCGCTGTTCTGGCTGTCATGTACAAGAATAAAGAGCAGATCAAGAAACTCTTGGGAAGAAAGAGTAAGAGGACTTAGGAGGAAATTATGAATTCGAGATATTGGATGATGCTTCGAAGCGCACTCATTCGTTCTCCGATGAAGCGCGCCGCCTGGCTTAAGGCGCACGGCGCTTTTCACCACTGCGGAGACCGCGTCATGATCACCTCGCGCAAGCTGCCGCTTTATTCGCAGCTCATCGGCATCGGTGAGAATGTCTGGCTGGCAGCCGGTGTCTCGTTCATCACGCACGACGTCAATCATTACATGTTCAACGGCATTCGCAAGAGAAAGGACGGCACGAACTTCGAAGAGAAGATCGGCTGCATCAATATCGGCGATAATGTTTTCATCGGTGCAGACGTCAAGATCATGTATGATGTCAATATCGGCAACAACGTCGTCATCGCGGCAGGTGCTGTCGTCACGAAGGACATTCCTGACAACACGGTTGCAGCGGGTATTCCGGCGAAGCCGATCGGTCATGTCGATGACCTGATGGAGAAGCGGGAATCCTACCACAATGAACACAAGCCGGACAATGCGAATCAGCACGTTTCTCCGGAGTGCGTCGCCGAGCAGTGGGAACGCTTTTATGCGATGCACAAGGAAGCATCAAAGAACGATTAGGGATAAGAATTAGAATTGGGATTGAATTAGGATTGGAAAGGACACGAGTAGGGAATAGGAATGAGTATCGAACAGCGATTGGAACGACAACTGTATAAGACCAAGCCGGGGAGCCTTCTTGCAGACTTCTTCCGGTTCTCGGATACGGCATCGTTTATTCTTCTGTTTTGGCTGATGGAGCCGCTGTGGCTTTCATGTTTTAAGTTTGCTCTTCACCGCTTCGGCTTTGATGAAGGACTGGTCCGTGAGAGCGTGCTCTTTATCGCTGCCTCGCTGCCGCTCCTCTGGTTCCTGATTCGGATTAAGCGGTTTGAGTTCAAGCAGTATCGCTTCGCGCTCATCATCTTCGGCATCGCGATTCTGACCTTTGCTGTCACCTACGCGCTCCACCCGGAATATGATTATTTCTTCTTCCGTGAGGATTACGGACTCCTCCGCGTGTTTCGACCGGACTGCGCGATTTACGGTCTGCTCTTCTTCGGGCTCTTCGATGATCCGAAGAAGCTGTGGAACGTTGTATTCAAATATGCATGGGTCAACTTCTTCTACCTGCTCCTCGTCGATTTCGTTCCGTATCTTCGGGACGGATACTTTACCGGTGTCGGACAGCAGGGCGAGGAACTGCATCTGTCGTATGACCTCACCTTCGGCTATTCGATGCTTCTGCCGCTCTTCGTTTTCTGGGTGGCCTTCTTCAATGAGAAGAGCAAGCGTCGTTACCTGTATCTGGCGGCCAGCCTTGTCAGCCTTTTCATGATTCTGTTCTATGGATCGCGCGGCGCAGCGCTTCTGATTGTCGTCTATGCCATCGTGTTCTATCTTAATCGCATCATCAATGCGGAGAAGAGCAAGCGCCCGAAGATGATCGTTGCATTGATTGTCGCTTTAGTGATTATTGCGCTGTTCGGCAATGATCTGCTTTCGTTTATCCGTGCGCCGTTTGCTGCGCTCGGCATCGAGTCGCGTACGCTGGAGGTCGCGGCAGAGGGCGAATTTGCCAATTCCAACGGCCGATTCTATATGTGGGGTCTCATCCTCGATGCCGTTAAGGAGAACGGGATCTTCGGCGCCGGCGTCTTCGCGGACCGACCGATCATCTTCCCGTTCCACTACGTCGGCTTCTGCCACAATATCATCCTGGAGCTCACGGTATGCTTCGGCATCATCGGCATCATCATCACCATCCTTCTGATGGTTCAATTCTTCCGCATGAGCGTGTTCTGCAAGGATGCGGGCTGGAGAGATCTCTTCATCATCTATTTCGCTATCGCCTGCCAGCTGATGACCTCGATGTCCTTCTGGTATCAGATAGAGTTCTGGGCGGCACTGGCCATCACCCATATTTATTTCACGAAGCTTCGCGCACGTGGCGAGGATAAGTTGTGGAGATATCCGAAACGAAAGGAGACGACGGATGGCAACGAATAAGAAGCAGGTTCCGGGAAAAGGCGAATCCCTGAGCAATAAGATTCGCCGCTTCAATGAAGCGATTGACGAGAATGTTCCGTACGAGCTTTCGTCTTTTCAGCGATTTAAGCTGTTCATGGATTTCCAGAAGGAGTATCGCAAGAATGGCGTTCTGCTCCTCGATTACATTCAGTACAACTTCTACGATAAGCAGAAGGAAGACCGCCGGAATTATGTCGTTCACGGCCGCCTTCTCGAGATCATGAGAACCTGCAACAATCCGGAGCATCGTTATATCTTCGATGAGAAGCCGGAATTCGACAAGGCTTTCTCGAAATATCTTCATCGCGATTATCTTTATCTCAAGGACGCATCGTGGGAGGATTTCGAGAAATTCCTCGAAGGCAAGGATTGCTTCTTCGCGAAGGATCCGAAGGGCATGTTCGGCCTCGGAGTTCAGAAATATACCCTGAGTGAGGTCGAGGATTTGAAGGCGCTCTTCGATGAACTCAAGAGCCATGAGATCCTGTGCGAGGAATCGCTCACGCAGTGCGAAGAAATGGCAGCCTTCAACGATTCCTCGATCAACACGCTCCGCGTCGTGTCCATGGTAAAGGCGAACGGAGAACCGGAAATCGTCGGCGGACTTCTCCGACTCGGCCGCAAGGGCCGCATTGCCGATAACTTCCATCATCACGGCATCTGCGCTTATATCAACCCAAAGTACGGTATCGTCACGACGGAGGGCGTCGACAAGGATAATGTCCGCCACGTCGTCCATCCGGATTCGGGCAAGCAGATTGTAGGATTCAAGGTTCCGTATTGGGATGATGTCGTCCGCACCATCAAGGAGGCGGCACTCGTCGTTCCGGATATGCGTTATATCGGATGGGACGTCGCCATCACGAAGGATCACAAGATCGCGCTCGTCGAAGGCAATCCGGGAGCCGATCCGGATGCGGAGCAGATCACCACGAAACAGGGAAGATGGCCGCTCTATGAGGCTTATCTCAAAGAGATTCGTGCGCTCTAGGAACTTTCGAATCACAGGAGGATGCTGAAGCGATGATAAGCTTTGTCAATGATTACAGTGAGAACGCCCTTCCCGAGATTCTGGAAGCCATGACGGCGACCAACCTCGAAGGCAACCCGGGATATTCCGGTGATGCCCATTCGGCGCACGCGGCGGAAATGATTCGCGAGAAAGTCGGCGTTCCGAATGCCGCCGTTCATATTCTTGTCGGCGGAACGCAGACAAACCTGGTGGCTATCGCCGCCTTCCTTCGCCCGCATGAAGCCGTTATCACAGTGGAGACCGGACATATCCACGTTCACGAGACGGGATCCATCGAGGGCACCGGTCATAAGTGCCTTCCGGTCAAGGGCAAGGACGGCAAGGTCACACCGGAGGATGTCGAAGCGGTTTGCGGCCCATCTTATTGGGGCGCGGCCGGCATTCTGGTCGTCAAGCCGAAGATGGTCTACATCAGCCAGTGCACCGAGGTCGGAACGGTTTATACGAAGGAGGAGCTCCTCGCATTGCGCGAGGTCTGCGACAAATATGACCTTCTTCTCTACTGTGACGGAGCGAGATTGGCCAGCGCGCTCGATTGCTCCGATGTCACGCTTCCGCTTCTCGGCGAGCTCTGCGATGCCTTCTATATCGGCGGCACGAAGAACGGCGCCCTTTTCGGCGAAGCGCTCGTCATCGTCAACGACCGCCTGAAGGAAGACTTCATGTACATCGCGAAGCAGCGCGGCGGCGTTCTCGCCAAAGGCTGGCTGCTCGGCATTCAATTCGAGACGCTGATGAAGGATGACCTTTATGAGCGAATCGGACATAACCTGAACGAAAAGGCAAAGATGCTCCGAGAAGGTCTGCAGGAGCTTGGCGTGGAATTCTCCGTCGAGAGCCCGTCTAATCAGCTCTTTCCGATTCTGCCGGATGCGGTACTCGACCGGCTGAGAGACCGCTTTGCCTGGGAGACCATCAGCAAGGTTGATGAAGCTCGGACAGAGATCAGACTCGTCACGAGCTGGGCCACGAAGGAGGAAGATATTCATACCTTCCTTGAAGCCCTGGAGAAAGAACTCAGCGCATAATTCGCAATAAATGCGAAATAGGCGTATAATAATTAGATAATAGTCTTTTGAGAAGATGCGGAGGGATGATCGTGATTACAAAGGAATTCAAATCTTTTGAGAATAAGGTCTGGCTCAGCTCCCCGACCATGCACGGACCTGAGATGACCTATGTACAGGAAGCTTATGACACGAACTGGATGTCGACTATCGGCAAGAACATCAACGAAGTCGAGCGCATTACGGCGGAGCGCATCGGCAGAAAGCACGCGGTCGCACTGAGTTCGGGCACGGCGGCGATCCACTGCTGCCTGCGTCTGGCCGGCATCAAGCCGGGCGAGCGCGTTTTCTGCTCGGACATGACCTTCAGCGCCACCGTCAATCCGGTCCTCTATGAGGGAGGCGTGCCGATTTTCATCGATGCGGAGTATGAGACCTGGAATATGGACCCGAAGGCACTCGAGAAGGCCTTCGAGATGTATCCGGATGTCCGCGTCGTCGTTATCGCGCATCTCTACGGTACACCAGCGAAGATGGACGAGATCCTCGAGATCTGTGAGAGACATCATGCCATCCTGATCGAGGACGCGGCAGAGGCTCTCGGCGCCACGTACAAGGGCAAGGAAGCGGGCAGCTTCGGCAATGTCGCAGCCATTTCGTTTAACGGCAACAAGATCATCACCGGTTCGTCCGGCGGCATGTTCCTCACCGATTCCGACGAGGACGCCTTCCGCATCCGCAAGTGGTCGACGCAGTCGAGAGAGCGCGCCGATTGGTATCAGCACGAGGAGGTCGGCTTCAACTACCGCATGAGCAATGTCATCGCCGGCGTCGTTCGCGGTCAGTATGAGTTCCTCGATGAGCACATTGCGCAAAAGAAGGCCATCTACGAACGTTATCGCGAGGGCTTCAAGGGCCTTCCGCTTCAGATGAACCCGATTGATGAAGAGAACAGCGAGCCGAACTACTGGCTGAGCTGCGCCATCATCGATCCGGAGGCCATGTGCGAACAGGTTCGCGGCGATAACGAGGCACTCTATCGTCCGGCAGCCGGCAAGTCCTGCCCGACGGAGATCCTCGAGACGCTTGCCAAGTACAATGCGCAGGGCCGCCCGATTTGGAAGCCGATGCACCTCCAGCCGATTTTCCGTTCGCACGAGTTCATCACCCGCGAGGGAACGGGACGCGGCAAGACGAATGCCTATATCCCGGGCGGCAATCTGGCAGCAGACGGACTGCCGGTCGATATCGGTCGCGATATCTTCGAGCGCGGCTTCTGCCTCCCGAGCGACAACAAGATGACGCCGGAGGAGCAGGATGCCATCATCGAGATGGTACGCGCTTGCTTTGAATAGTTAGAGCTAGGAGTACTTTTGAATGTATGTAAAATTCGGGAAGCGTCTCTTTGACTTTGTGCTGGCCTTGATCGCTTTCGTGATTCTTTCACCGCTTCTGTTGATCCTGATCATCGTCGGTGCCATTGCCATGGGAGGCAATCCCTTCTTCACGCAGGCGAGACCGGGCATGATAGATCCGAAGACCGGGAATGAGCGCATCTTTCGCTTGCTCAAGTTCCGCTCGATGTCGAACAAGAAGGACGCGAACGGCAACCTTCTTCCGGACGATGAGCGTCTGAATAAGTACGGAAGATTTCTTCGCAGTACCTCCTGCGATGAGCTCCCTTCGCTGATCAACATCCTGAAAGGCGATCTCTCCATCGTCGGACCGAGACCGCTGCTCGTGGATTATCTGCCTTATTACACCAAGGAGGAGCATCGGAGACACAGCCTGCGCCCGGGACTGACGGGCTATGCGCAGGTCAACGGCCGCAACACGACGCCGTGGGATATCCGTCTCGGGCAGGATCTCTATTATGTCGATCACTGCAGCTTCGGACTGGATCTCAAGGTCATCGTGAAGACGGCGCTCAAGGTCGTGAAGCGTTCGGACATCCTGGTCGGCAAGGCCATTCCGGCGGGACGCCTCGACAATTACAGGAAGGACAAGGATATGAAAGCGTGTGTCAGCATTCGTCCTTTTGAGAAGAAGGATGTGCCGAACAAGGTTCGCTGGATCAATGACGATGCGAACAACACCTACCTTCATTACAATCTTCCGCTGAACGAGAAGGACACGCTGGCCTGGTTCGAGAGGAATCAGGGACGCAAGGACCGCGTCGATGACGTCATCGAATTCGAAGGCGTTCCGGTCGGCATCATCGGTCTCTTATCCGTCACGGAGGAGAGCGGCGAATATTATGTCACCATGGGCGAGCCCGCTTATAAGGGCAAGGGCATCGCGAAGCAGGCTTCGCGCCTCATCCTCGAATACGGATTCAAGGAACTGGGACTGAAGGAGATCTATCTCTATACGGAGGTCGATAATAAGCCGGCGCAGCATCTCTTTGAGCGCTGCGGATTCCGTCAGCGCGGCATTGCGGAGAACTCCGCGATGAACAAGGGCAAGCCGGTGGATCGTTACTATTACTCGATTTCGAGAGAGGAATGGGAAGATGACCAGCGTACACTATAGCACTCCGATCGTTGACATTGACGAAATCGGAAACGGGAATCATCTCTATATGAAGCGAGATGATATGATTCCGTTTTCGTTCGGAGGCAACAAGGCCAGGAAGGCGGAATACTTCTTCCGCGAGGTCGATGCGGGTGATTATGACTGCATTGTCACTTACGGCAGCAGCAGCTCGAATCACTGCCGCGTCGTGGCCAATCAGGCGGCGAAGCGCGGCCTTCCGTGTTATATCATCGGACCGGAAGAGGCTTCGGAGCCGACCTACAACCATCTCCTGATGGAGTGGTTCGGCGCAGAGACGATGACGGTGCCGGTGAACGAGGTCCACGATACCATCGAGGCGAAGCTTGAAGCGCTCCGCGCGGAGGGCAAGCACCCTTACTTCATCGCCGGCGGCGGCCACGGCAATCTCGGGACGCGTGCGTACATCGACTGTTATTCCGAGATCGTCCAATATGAGAAGGAAACGGGAATACACTTCGACAAGATCTTCTTCGCTTCGGGCACGGGGACGACGCATGCCGGCCTGGTCTGCGGCAAATTCCTCTTCCCGCGCAAGAAGGATACCGAGATTATCGGTATCAGCATCGCGAGGAAGAATCCGCGCGGCCGACAGGTCGTGCTGGACAGCATCAAGGAGTATTTCGATTCCCTCGGGGTGAAGCTCGGCGAAGAGGAAGTTGAGCAAGCGACGATTTTCCTCGACCGATATACGGGAGACGGATATGCCGGGAGCAGCGAGGCCGTGCAGGAGGTCATCTATCGCGTGATGACGAAGTACGGTATCCCGCTGGATCATACGTATACCGGCAAGGCCTTCTATGGGATGGAGCGATACCTCGAGGAAGAGGAAGTTCGCGGAGAGAATATTCTCTTCATCCATACCGGAGGAACGCCGCTATTCTTCGATGAACTCTTCGGAGCGCGCATGGCGGAAGAGGCTCGCCGAGGCGAGGCCGAAGAATAACGAAAGCAGAGACAGAGAGAAAGATAACGGAGGTTCAAGACGTGAACATTTTGGTACTCAGTGCAGGAACGAGAAACAAGATCGTTCAGTACTTCAAGCGCACGCTGACGGAGGCGGACGGCACCCGCCGCGGCCGCGTCATCGCGACGGACATGAGCGAGCTGGCACCGGCCATCTACGATGCGGATGCGCATTATATCGTTCCGCGCATGAGCGATCCGGGATATCTCGATGTCATTTATGATATTTGCAAGAAGGAGAAGATTGACGGCGTCTGCAGCTTGATCGATCCGGAACTCAGCCTTGTCGCCGAGAATGAAGAGCATTTCCGCGAGCTCGGCGCGACGATCATCGGTTCGCCATATGAGCTCTGCGAGCGTTCGCTCGACAAGATGCAGATGTTCGATTGGCTGGTAGAGCACGGATATAAGACGGCTCGCAGCTATATCGATAAGGAAGCCTTTTATCGCGATGTCGAGAACGGCGCGCTCACCTATCCTGTCTTCGTGAAGCCGGTTCGCGGCAGCGCATCGATTGCCATCAATAAGGTCTATGATAAGGAAACGGTCGATCTGCTCTTCGCGCACGACGGCAATCTCATGATCCAGGAGTTCCTGGACGGACAGGAGATCGGCGCCGACGTTTATATCGACATGATCAGCGGCGAGATCGTATCCATCTTCACGAAGAAGAAGCTCAAGATGCGCGCCGGCGAGACGGACAAGTCGGTCTCGTTTAAGGACGAGCGCCTCTTCGAGCTCATCAAGAAGTTCGTCAAGGAGGCCGGATATCGCGGTCAGATCGATATCGACATCTTCGATATCGGCGGCGAGTATTACATCTCCGAGGTCAACCCGCGCTTCGGCGGAGGTTATCCGCATGCGTATGAGAGCGGC
Source organism: uncultured Eubacteriales bacterium (assembly GCA_949286985.1). Taxonomy (GTDB): domain Bacteria; phylum Bacillota; class Clostridia; order Peptostreptococcales; family Anaerovoracaceae; genus Mogibacterium. The sequence continues at coordinate 14,937 of CASEEM010000006.1, read as the reverse complement.
TGCGACCACATGACGCTCATCTGCAACAACCTCGAGGGCAAGGCGAATGAGCCGAACATCGGGGCTTACGATGAAGGCATTTACATGATGAAGTATAACGAGATCAGCATCAGAAGAGGATAATATGAGAAGCTCGCTCAGAACCAAATGGGATCATCTTTATAACGGCGTGGAGGCAACTTATCGTCGTTATGCTTATACGAAGAAGGCGAAGCTTCGCCTGAAGCGCATGAACGGCGGGTATTCCTGCGATGAGGAATACGAGAAGATCGTCGTTCCGTACTGGGAGAAATACGGCCTTAAGCCGAAGAAGATGTGGTACCAGCTCTATTGGGAACGCACGCACGTCGCGGATCCGCGATACATTCCGGACGACCTCTGGTTCGGCACCATTGTGCCGTACTTCAGCAATCCGCAGTTCCGCCGCTTCGGTGAGGACAAGTGCATGCATGGGGTGTGGTTCAAGGATGTGAACCGCCCGGCAACGATCGCCATGAATGTGGCGGGCGTCTATTACGGACCGAATTATGAGCTCCTCACGAAGGAGGAGGCAATGAAGGCCTGCCTTTGCAACCGCAACATCCTGGTGAAGCCGTCGATCGACAGCGGCGAAGGCCGTCTCATCACATTCTTTAAGAAGGAAGAGGTGACGGAAGAGGCGATTCGCACCGTCTTTGACAAGATGGGCGCGAACTTCATCGTCCAGGAGGAAGTGAGACAGCATCCGGTCCTGGCGGCGATGAATGAGTCCTCACTTAACACGGTCCGTGTTGTTTCCCTCTTCTTCGAGAACGAGGTTCACATTCTTTCGACCGTTCTTCGCGTAGGCGCGAAGGGCTCGAAAGTCGACAACGTCGGTGCCGGCGGTTATGCTATCGTCATCCAGCGAAACGGCGAGCTCGAAGAGAGAGGCGTCAACCGCAAGGCGGAGTGGTGCTCGGAGACGGTCGACGGCGTCGCCTTCAAGGGCGTCAAGGTACCGGCCTTTGATGAGATCCTCGACATCGTCAAGGAGCAGCATAAGAAGCTCGCGCACTTCAAGATCGTCGGCTGGGACTTCTCGGTCACGGAGGACGGAGAGCCGATTTTTATCGAATTCAACACCTGTCCGGGACAGAATCAGTACACCGAGGGACCGACCTTCGGCGACTTGACCGACCGCGTCCTGGACGAGGTTTTCATCAACAAGACGCTCGCAAAGAGCAGCAATTAGTACGAGAAAGGAAGCGATTCTATGAGAGTTGCAGTAGTCGGAGCCGGCAATGTCGGCTGCGCCATCGCGGCGGATATGGCTTATCGCGGACTGGAAGTCGCCTTGATTAAGACCTCTCAGTCCATCCACGACGAGAATTTCATCTACCTCCAGGAGAATCAGGGTAAGATGGTTCTCCATGACTTCGGCGAGAGCGGATCGATGAATCCGGAGGACCTCGAGAAGGTGGACAAGGTCGGATACATCAAGAAGGTGACGAGAAATCTCTCGGACGTTTCATTTGCCGATGTCATCATCCTGACGATTCAGACGAATTATCATGAATCGCTCATCGAGCGCATGGCGAAGCATCTTCGCGACGGACAGGTCCTCCTCATCCTGCCGGGATATTTCGCCACGGCATACGTGCTCAAATATGCCGGCGATAAGGATATTATCGTGGCAGAGGCACAGTCCTCCTTCATCGACGGCAGAATTTGCGCACCGGGCGAATTCAAGGTCGGCTTCCGCAACGTTCGTAATCCGCTCGGCATCTATCCGTCCGATGCGGTCGAGAAGGCGAAGGCGAAGCTCGACAAGCTCGGCTTCCCGTTCGTCTACAAGGACAGCGTCGTCTATGCCGCGCTGCACAATCCGAACATGATCGTCCATACCATCGGCTCCATCATGGCCATTCCGATGATCGACATCATGAAGGATGATTTCTGCATGTATCATCGTTCGTTCACCGAGCATACCTGGAAGGTCCTCGAGAAGCTCGACAGCGAGAAGATGGATATCCTCGAGAAAATCGGCTTCGAACGCACGCCGTACGTCGAGGAGTGCAAGTTCCGCAACTCGCTCGACGATACGGAGGATGCGAAGGCTGTCTTCTTCGATTATGCGAGCATGCCAACGCGCGCCAAGGGTCCTGTCACGGTCAATTCCAGGTACATCACCGAAGACGTTCCGCAGGGCCTCGTCATGATGGAATCTATCGGTGAGGAGCTCGGCGTGGCGACCCCGATCGCCACGGCGCTCATCAACATTGCGAGCGCGGCACTCGAGCGCGACTTCCGTGCCGAAGGACGCACCAAGGAGCGTCTCGGCCATGAGAACATCCTGAAGATTCTCGGCAGAGAGTAACAAGCGTACCACAGCTGCAGGATACAGCACAGGATATAAGGAGATTATTATGAAAGTACCGTTTTCACCTCCTGACATTACCGAGAAGGAAATACAATATGTGACGGATGTTCTGCGGTCGGGCTGGATCACGACGGGACAGACAGTCAAGGACTTCGAGAAGAAGATCTGTGAATTCATCGGCACGAATCGCTGCGTTGCGCTGGCTTCGGCGACGGCGGCACTGGAAGGTGCGGCGCGCCTCCTCGGCATCGGCGAGGGCGATGAAGTCATCGTACCGGCTTATACGTATACTTCGAGCGCCAGTGCGTTCTGTCACACCGGGGCGACCGTGCGATTCATCGACTGCGGCGAAGCCGGCTTCGAAATGGATTATTCGAAGCTCGGTGAGATGATCAACGAGCACACGAAGGCCGTCGTTCCGGTCGATCTCGGCGGCATGGTCTGCGATTACGATGCCATTTTCGCCGCCTTGGAAGCGAAAAAGGACCTCTTCCGACCGGAGAGTCCGCTTCAGGAAGCGCTCGGGCGCGTAGCGGTCATCGCCGATTCGGCACACGCCTTCGGCTCGAAGCGGGACGGCGTCTCGGCCGGCTGCTTCGCCGACTTCACGGCCTTCTCCTTCCACGCCGTCAAGAACCTCACGACGGCAGAGGGCGGCGCCCTCACCTGGAAGCCGAATCCGAACTTCGATGATGAGGACCTCTACCGCGAGCTTCAGCTTTATTCGCTCCACGGACAGTCGAAGGACGCCCTCACGAAGCTCAAAGCCGGTTCGTGGGAATACGATATCATCTATCCGGCTTATAAGTGCAATATGACGAATATCAATGCGGCCATCGGCCTCGCGCAGTTGGAACGCTATGATGATATGCTGGCGAGACGGCGCGAGCTCAATGAGAATTATACGAAGGCTTTCCGCGCCGTCGGTCTCGAGGTTCTCCCTCATTACGAGAACGGCATGGAATCGACGGGACACCTGTTCCTCGTCCGCATTCCGGGCGCGACCGAAGCCGACCGCAATGCCGTGATTCAGGACATGGCAGATCGCGACATCGCTTGTAATGTCCACTACAAGCCGCTCCCGATGATGACGGCTTATAAGAAGATGGGTTACGATATCAAGGATTTCCCGAACGCCTTCAAGCATTACGAGAACCTGATTAGCATCCCGGTATTCTCGACGATGACGGATGAGCAGAATGCTTATGTCATCGAGAATTTCCTGGATGTACTGAAGAAGAGAGGATTGATTTAGCAGCATGTTTCGAGCATGGGAAGACCTACCGAATAACATGAAGAACGAAGAGGTGCGCCCGTATTACGATGCGCTTCGCAGACACCGCTTCGGACTCCTTCTTAAGAGGTTGTTCGACATCGTGGTCTCGCTTGTGATGCTCGTTTTGCTTTCTCCGATCCTTCTGATCCTGGCCATCATTATCAAGGTCGAGGATCCGGGCCCGGTCTTCTATCGCCAGGTTCGTATCACGCAGTACGGCAAGCCGTTCCGCATCTTCAAATACCGCACGATGATCGTCGACGCCGATCAGGTCGGCGCTCAGGTCACGAGCCTGAACGATCCGCGCATCACGAAGATCGGGAAGACGCTGCGCCGCTACCGCCTCGACGAGCTTCCGCAGCTCTTCAACGTTCTTGCGGGCGACATGTCCTTCGTCGGCACGCGTCCGGAGGTTCCGAAGTATGTGGACGCTTATACCGCGGAGATGATGGCGACCCTCCTCGTCCCGGCAGGCGTCACCTCGGAGGCCAGCATCCGTTATAAGGATGAGGATAAATTGATCGGCGAAGCCGAAGATCCGGATAAGCTCTATATCGAAGAGATCCTTCCGGTCAAGATGAAATATAACCTCGAGCAGCTTCGTTCCTTCAGCCTGTGGAACGAGTTCAAGATGCTCTTCCGCACCGTCGGTGCCGTCTTCGGAGGCGAGTGATGAACATTCTCTATATCGATCATTATGCCGGTTCACCGAAGATGGGCATGGAATTCCGCCCGTATTATCTCGCGCGTGAATGGGTGAAACGCGGCCATGATGTCACGATCATCGCCGGCGATTATTCCCACCTCCGCCGCGAGAATCCGAACGTCCGCGAGGACTTTCAGGAGGAAATAATCGACGGAATTCGTTACCTCTGGGTGCAGACCGGGGAATATGAAGGGAACGGCGTTGCCCGCGCACTCACGATGTTTCGCTTCACGGCGAAGCTCATGAAGCATGCCGGGAGCCTGGTGAAGCGCTTTCATCCGGATGCCGTCATCGCCAGCTCAACCTACCCGCTCGACTCCTATCCGGCGAAGAAAATCGCGAGGAAGGCGGGCGCGCGCTACATTCACGAGGTCCACGACCTCTGGCCGGCGACGCTCTATGAGATCGGCGGCATGTCGAAGAACCACCCTTTTGTCGTCCTCCTTCAGATTGCTGAGAACCACGCTTACAAGAGCTGCGACGCCCTCGTATCGCTCCTCGGCGGCGCCAAGGAATACATGATGCAGCACGGCCTGGCCGGTGAGAAATTTCATTATCTCGGGAACGGCGTCGTCCTCGAGGAATGGCAGGGCAGCACGAAAATACCGGAGCCGCATCGCGAGCTCCTCGCGAAGCTGCATGAGGAAGGACGCTTCATCGTCGGTTATTTCGGCGGCCACGCCCTCTCGAACAATCTCGGTCATCTCCTCGATGTCGCCGAGGCGATGAAGGACCGAGAAGACATCGCCTTCGTCCTCGTCGGAGACGGCCTGGAAAAACCGCGCCTCACGGAGGACGCGGAGCGGCGCGGACTTCGAAATGTTCACTTCCTTCCGCCGATCGCGAAGGACGAAGTCCCGGACCTCGTCTCCTGCTTCGACATCGTATTCATCACGGCAAAGGACAGTCCGCTCTACCGCTACGGCGTCTCCATGAATAAGATGTTCGATGCCATGATGGCCGGCGTCCCGGCGGTCGAGGCCATCGACGCGCCGAGTACACCGATCTCGGAGGCGGACGCGGGCATCACCGTTCCGCCGGAGGATACGGAAGCGGCCGTGCAAGCCGTGGAGCGCTTTGCTTCGATGGATGCCGAAGAACGCAGGGCTTACGGCAGGCGTGGACAGGAAAGCGTGAAGGAGCATCATAATTATGAGAAGCTGGCGCTCGAATTCGAGAAGCTCTTCTCTTAGCGGGAGCGCCTTTTTCCATAAATTGAAATAACCTCGTTTCAGGCGAAATGAAAGGCAGGTATTGGGTTTGAATATGAAAGAGAAATTGCTGCAAAAGATCAAAGACCGCGAGATCGTCGTTGGTGTCGTCGGACTCGGCTACGTCGGGCTGCCGCTGGCGGTCGAGAAGGCGAAGGCCGGCTTCAAGACGATTGGCTTCGACGTGCAGGCGGAGAAGGTCCGCATGGTCAATGAGGGCCATAATTATATCGGCGACGTCGTCAACGAGGACCTCAAGGCGCTCGTGGACAGCGGCATGATTCGCGCGACCTCGGATTTCTCGTTCGTCAAGGACGTCGATTTCATCGCCATCTGTGTGCCGACGCCGCTCGACGTGCATCAGCAGCCGGATATCAGCTATGTCAAGAACAGTTCGATCGAGATCGCCAAGCACCTCACGAAGGAGACGATGGTCGTCCTCGAATCGACGACGTATCCGGGCACGACGGAGGAGCTCCTGAAGCCGATTCTGGAGGAGGGTTCCGGCCTCGTCTGCGGTGAGGATTTCTATCTCGGCTTCTCGCCGGAGCGCGTCGATCCGGGCAATCTGGTCTATAAGACGAAGAATACGCCGAAGGTTGTCGGTGCGGTCGGCAAGGACGCGACGGAGGTCATCGCCGCCATGTACCGCGCCGTGTTGGACGGCGAAGTCTATGAAGTTTCCTCCCCGGCCGTCGCCGAGATGGAGAAGATTCTCGAGAATACCTACCGCAATATCAACATCGGCCTCGTCAACGAGCTCGCGATGCTCTGCGAACGCATGAACATCTCGCTCTGGGAGGTCATCGATGCGGCGAAGACGAAGCCGTACGGCTTTCAGGCCTTCTACCCGGGGCCGGGACTCGGCGGCCACTGTATCCCGCTCGACCCGTATTACCTCTCCTGGAAGGCGAGAGAATACGGCTTCCACACCTCGATGATCGAGAGCTCGATGGTCATCAACGACAAGATGCCGGAGTACACCGTCTCGCGTGCCGCCGGCGTGCTGAACAAGCAGAAGAAGGCCCTGAACGGCTCGCGTGTCCTCGTTCTCGGTGTCGCTTATAAGAATAACATCGACGATTATCGTGAAAGCCCGGCGCTCGATGTCATTGAAATTCTGAAGGACCGCGGTGCGGAGACGGATTTCTACGATCCGTGGATCCCGAAGTACAAGCGCGGCGGCGAATGGCATGAGGGCATCGAAGGCATCAGCCCGGAGGTCATTGGGAGTTACGATCTCATCCTTCTCGCGACGGCGCACGACGCGTACGATTATGAGATGATCCAGGAGCACGCGAAAGCGATTTTTGACACGCGAAACGGCTTCAAGAACGTCTCGAATCGCGAGAATATCGAACTTCTGTAACAGGCAAAACACAAATCAAAATAGCGGGTGAGCCATCACCCGCTGTTCGCGTATCATGGAAAGAGGGAACGAAACATGAAATATGCACTCATCGGATGCGGCAGAATCTCGACTAATCACATCACCGCCGCAGTGAACAACGAGCTGGAGATCGTCGCCGTCTGCGACGTCCTCCCGATGAAGATGGAGGAGCTGCTCGGCAAGCACGGCCTTGCGAATGACATGACCATCAAGCGTTATACGGATTATCATGCGATGATTCGCGACCTCGATCTCGATCTCGTCAGCATCGCGACGGAGAGCGGCAAGCATGCAGAGATCGCCCTCGAACTCATCGACGCAGGCATCAACGTCATCATCGAGAAGCCGATGGCGATGAACATGAAGGATGCGGAGGAGATCATCCGCCGCTCCGAGGAGAAGGGCGTCAAGGTCTCGGCCTGCCATCAGAATCGTTTCAACGTCGCCGTGCAGGAGGTGCGAAAAGCCCTCGAGAGCGGGCGCTTCGGCAAGCTTTCCCACGGATCCATCAACGTCCGCTGGAATCGCAACCATGGATATTACGACCAGGCGAAGTGGAGGGGCACATGGGCCGAGGACGGCGGCTGCCTCATGAACCAGTGTATTCACGGCATCGATCTGCTCCGCTGGATGATGGGCGATGAGGTGGAAGAGGTCTACGGTCAGACCCGTCAGCAGTTCCATGATTACCTCGAGGCGGAGGACGTCGGCATGGCCGTCGTCAAGTTTAAGAACGGCGCCATCGGCACGATCGAGGGCACGACGAATGTCTATCCGCAGAACCTCGAGGAGACGCTGTACCTCTTCGGTGAGAACGGCACTGTCAAGCTCGGCGGCAAATCCACGAACACCATTGACGTTTGGGATTTCCGCGACGAGACGGAAGAGGATCAGAAGAACAAGGGCCTCGAGGAGCAGACGAGCAATGTCTACGGCAACGGCCACACCAGCCTGTTCGCCGATGTGATCGATGCCATTGAGAACGACCGCAAGCCGTACGTCGATGCTGTCGCGGGCCGCAACGCGCTCGAGATGGTCCTGGCCGTCTATAAGTCCCAGAAGGAAGGACGACCGGTGAAGCTCCCGCTCACGGATTTCGCGAGCACGGACATGGAAGGCACGTTTTAACCCTGCAAGGAGGAGGAAACGATGGAATTCAGAGATTTAAAGAAGCAATACCGCATCCTGAAGGATGATATCGATAAGGAAATTGCCGAGGTCCTCGCGAGCGGCCGCTTCATCGGCGGCAGCAAGGTCAGCGAGCTTGAGCAGGAGCTGGCCGATTATGTCGGCGTCAAGCACTGCATCTCCTGCGGCAACGGCACCGACGCGCTCCAGCTCGGTCTCATGGCCTGGGGCATCGGCGAGGGTGATGCCGTCTTCGTTCCGGACTTCACCTTCTTCTCGAGCGGCGAGATCGTCGCAGCACTCGGTGCAGCGCCGTTCTTCGTCGATGTCGAAGAAGAGACGTATAACATGGATCCGAAGAGCCTCGAAGAGGGCATTGAGAAGGTCCTTGCGGAGGGCAAGCTGACGCCGAAGGCCATCGTATCGGTCGACCTCTTCGGTCTCCCGGCGCGCTTCCCGGAGATCCGCGCCATTGCCGACCGCTACGGCCTTAAGATTCTCGAGGACGGAGCGCAGGGCTTCGGCGGAGAGATCGACGGCAAGAGAGCCTGCAGCTTCGGCGATATCGGAGCGACCTCCTTCTTCCCGGCCAAGCCCTTGGGCTGCTATGGTGACGGCGGTGCCGTCTTTACAGACGATGACCGCATGGCGGACCTGATCCGCTCCTTCTGCGTCCACGGCAAGGGATCGATGAAGTATGATAATGTACGCATCGGCATGAACTCCCGCCTCGATTCCATCCAGGCAGGTATTCTCAAAGCAAAGCTCCGCGCTTTTGAAGCGGAGGAAGTGGACCTCGTGAACAAGGCTGCCGATGTTTATACCGAGCTCCTTGAAGGCAAGGTCGGCCTCCCGGTCATTCCGGAGGGATATAGGAGCAGCTGGGCACAGTATACGATTCGCCTTGAGAGCCGCGAGAAGCGCGATGCCGTTCAGGTCGCGCTCAAGGAAGTCGGCATCCCGACGATGATCTATTATCCGAAGCCGATGCACGAGCAGAAGGCCTTTGTTCCGGCCGAGGGTCTCGCCTGCCCGGTCACGGCGAAGCTCTGCGATACGGTGCTCTCGCTTCCGATGCATCCGTACATCGAGCGCGAAGAGATCGAAGAAGTTGTCCGCAATATCTTGAAGCACATCTAGGAGTAATTTATGAGTAGAAATCGTCAGAAGAAGTCGAACCGAAAGGCGAGCCGGGGACTGAAGATTGCGGGCAAGTTGATGGCCATCGTTTACCTGGTCGCGCTCTTCATCTTTGAATTCTCGCTGATGGTCATCGATATTCTGCCGCTTCGCTATCTGTTGATCGGCATCGCTGTCCTGACGCTGATCAGTATTGTCATCTTCCTGCAGCTCTTCCTGTCCAAGGTCAGGAGAAGACCGAAGAAGGTCGCACTCGGATTATCGATCGTGTTGACCGTCTGCTACATCGGTCTCTCGGTCGTCCTCGGGGCAGGTTTCGACATGCTTTCGCAGATGTCGTCGAGCAATGACACCGGACGTTCCGACATTATGGATGAGCCGTTCACCATTCTCGTATCGGGTCTGGACAACAAGGATAATGAAATCACCAAGGGCCGTTCGGACGTCAACATGCTCGTCACGGTCAACCCGAAGACGGAGAAGATCCTCATGGTCTCCATCCCGCGTGACTATTATGTCTATATTCCGGAATTCCAGAGCCGCGATAAGCTGACGCATACCGGTATGTACGGCATCGATACCACGATCGATACCGTCCACTATCTCTTCAACGATGAAATTCCGATCGATTACGACCTCCGCGTCAACTTCCTGACGGTCGTCAAGATGATTGATGCCATCGGCGGCGTCGACGTCGTTTCGGAGGTTGAATTCGATGCGACGGGTCGTGATTATACCGAAGCCGATCTCATTCGCACCTGGCACTTTGTCAAGGGTGAGAATCACCTCGACGGATCCGCCGCACTGGCCTTCGCCCGTGAGCGTTATTCGTTCCAGGAAGGCGACGTCCAGCGTGCGAAGAATGAACAGCTCGTCCTGCAGGCCATCATCCGCAAGATGACGAGCAGCAAGACGCTTCTGACGAAATACGATGATATCCTCGATGTACTCGGTTCGAATATCAAGACGTCCCTCTCGCCGTCCGATATGTCGGCAGCCGTCCGCTTCCAGCTGGCAAACATGCCGAAATGGGATATGGAGTCCATGGAACTCCAGAACGGCGGCGACGGTCTGGAAACGGTATACTCCGTTTCGGGCAATGTCTACGTCATGTATCCGGATGATCAGAGCATTCAGGAAGCGAAGAATGCCATCCTCGACTGCCGCTGGGCCGGTTATATGAATGCGAGCGCAAGAGCTGCCACCATCGCTTCGAGACAGCTGACCAGTGCGCTCACCGTCGGCAATGCATAGAGGAGAAAGCATGTATAAGATCTGTCACATGACCAGCGCGCATTCTTCGGAGGATGTCCGCATCTTTCATAAGGAATGCGCCTCGCTCGCGAAGCGGGAGGACTTCGACGTTTATCTCGTCGCGACCGGGGAGAGCCGCGAGGAGGCGGGCGTTCACGTCTTCGGCATCGGACCGAAGCCGAGCGGCCGCCTCGAGCGCATGAAGGAGACGGCGAAGCGCGTCTATGAGAAGGCGCTTTCCCTCGACGCGGATATTTATCATTTCCACGATCCCGAGCTCCTTCCGTACGGCGCCAAGCTGGCGAAGAAGGGATACGCGGTCGTCTTTGACAGCCATGAGATGGTGAAGGAGCAGATCCTCATCAAGCCGTACCTTCCGCGCTTCACGAGGAAGCCGATCGCCGGCCTCTACGGGGCGCTCGAGTCGCACTGGCTGAAGCATGTGAGCGGCATCATTGCCCCGTGCTCCTACCACGGACGCCATCCCTATGAAGGACGCACGAAGCGCGCCGTCTATGTCAACAACACGCCGAAGCTCGACGAATTCTATGACGCCTTCCGCGGCGAAGGCCGTGACTTCACGGGCGAGCCGGTGGCCTGCTACGTCGGCAGTCTGGCTCCGAACCGCGGCATCACCGAGCTGATCGACGGCTGCTGTCTCGCCGGGGTCCGCCTCATCCTGGCCGGCACCTTCGAGACGGAGGATTACCGCCGCATGCTCGAAGCGAAGCCGTCCTACGGCATCGTCGATTATCGCGGGTACTGCAGCCGCGAACAGGTCGCAGGCATTTACCGCGAAGCGACCGTCGGCGCGAGCACCATTCTCAACATCGGTCAGTATGCGAACCTCGAGAACCTTCCGACGAAGGTCTATGAATACATGGCCGTCGGCCTGCCGATAGTCATGACGGATTTCGCCTTCGGCCGCAAGGAGAATGAGGCCTATCATTTCGCCGAGCTCGTCGACCCGGCCGATCCTGAGGATATCGCGGAAAAGCTCCGCCTGCTCAAGGAGCATCCGGAGCGCGCCGAACAGCTCAGCCGGAACGGACGCAAGGTCTTTGAGGAGCGTTATAACTGGGGCGTCGATGAAGCCCGCCTCTATGCGCTTTATGATGATATTTTGGAGGAAAAGAACCATGAGTGAATATTTCGTCCATGAGAGCAGCTACGTCGATGATGATGTCGTCATCGGCGAGGACACGAAAATCTGGTATTTTTGCCACGTCCAGAAGGGCGCGCGCATCGGCAAGAAGTGCTCCTTCGGCCAGAATGTCAATGTTGCCAATAACGTTCGCATCGGCGACGGCGTCAAAATCCAGAACAACGTCTCGGTCTATGAGGGCGTCGAGCTCGAGGATTATGTCTTTTGCGGACCGTCCATGGTCTTCACGAACGATCTCACGCCGCGCGCCAAGTACCCGAAGGGTCCGGCCGGCTATCATCATACGCTGATCCGCACGGGCGCAAGCATCGGGGCGAACGCGACGATCGTCTGCGGCCATACGGTCGGCAAGTGGGCGATGGTTGCGGCCGGTGCCGTTGTCACGTCAGATGTGCCGGATCACGCGCTCATGATGGGCGTGCCGGCTCGCCGCAAGGGCTGGGTCTGCGAGTGCGGCGAGGTGCTCGGCGAGGATCTGGTGTGCAAGTCGTGCGGGCGGAGGTACCGCGAGACCGAGCACGGCCTCGAAGAGGTCCCGGCAGAGCGGTAGAAAGGGGATCACCTTTTGACTTTAGCAATGAAGAAGGGCGGGAGTACGGCTCTTGCGGCCGGCCTCCTGATCCTGATGATTCTGTTCGGCAACGCGCTGACACTGCCTTTCCGCGTGGCCGGATTCGGTGTGAATATGTATATCGTGAGCATGGCTCTTTTCGCGGTGGTTCTGTTCGGACTGCGCATCAAGGAGGGCCGGCTTCGCGAGAAGGAAGACCGAGGCGTGATGTTCTTATATGGATTCACGCTTCTTTGGCTTGCGGCAGGCATTGTGCTCTTGCTGTGGCACCGGACGGCGGTATCGGAGGGGCTTCGCCAGCTCGTTCAGATCGCGCTCGGCGCAGCGAGCGCTTTTTCGCTGATTGAATGCCTGCACCGCGGCCTCGATAAGGAAATGATCTATTTCTGGATCCGCATCGCGGTCCTGATCTATATCATCATCGCCATGTTCGAGATCGCGGGCGGTGTTCATCTTCATACGTCGCATTTCAGCGATCCGACGCTGTATCGCCTGGACTGGTCGCTCCTTCGCCCGACGAATTATCTGGCGACGGCGACGTATTTCAATGAGAACGATCTGTGCGCCTGCCTGGCGGTTCTGACGCCGTTCTGCTTCCCGCAGAAGAATTATTCATGGAAGAAGAATCTCGGGCTGTTCTTCCTGATCATGATGGTCATCCTGATCGAGATCCATGACGATGCATGGATCTGCTTCCTCGGTCTCACGGCAGCGGCACTGATCTATATGATCGTCACGCGTCCGAAATTGCCGATCGCGGCAGCGGCGGTGGTTTCGTATTATGCGGTCTATCGCTGGGGACGGACGGTGCTTCATGCCGTCATCGTCTTCTTTTATGAGCTTCTGGGCAAAGAAGTCCCGCCGGGACTTCACCGCTCCTTCGGCTTCGTCATGCGCGTGGTCTCGAAGGCCTCCGAGGAGGCGGCCAAGACGGTGGATAACCGCGGCACGATCACTTATCGCGTGGAGACGTACAAGGAAGCCTTCTGCGGCTTCTTCGAGTCGCACGGGCTGGGGCTCGGACCGTACGGGGTGGATCATCATCTGCAGACGGCGGGGAGGCCGTATACGGTCGGCAGCCCGCACAGCTTCTGGCTCGAGCTCCTGTGCAATTACGGCGTGATCATTTTCCTGCTGTTCGCGGCGCTCTGCATCTTCTTTATCGTGCGCCTGATCAAGAATTACAAGGAGACGAAGGATCTGATGTATTTGATCCTCATCTGCGCCGACATTTCGCTGGCTATGGCCTGCAATTCGCCGAGCCGCTTTGTCGAGTTGCCGTATTACTGGATCTTGCTGGCGCTGACGGCGTATTTCTGTCAGAAGCCGCCTGCGGAAGCGGATGCTGCGGCGAGTTTCGAAGCAGCGGCGACGGCGGAAAAGGCGCCGGACGAGGCCGCGACGACGGCAGAGACGGGAGGCGCGGAAGATGACGCGCCGGAGACGCTTTTTTCGCCGGAACAAGAATCTTCCTTAGACGGAGGTAAGCATGAATAAATTAGCTAATCTTTTCCCGGACAGGCCGTGGAAGGGGCGCGCCGTAGAGTTCGTCTTTTTCCTCTTGGTCTGCCTGGCGCTCTATACGCCGATCGCTACAGATGAATTCTTCCTGGTGGAGGTCGTGGTCGGCACGATCCTGGTCGGCATTCTCTTCCTGATGGCCATCCATCATGACAGCGGATTTGAGATCACGAAGACGGGGTATGTGATGCTCGTCTGCGAAGCGCTCATCGGTATGAGCTTCTTCCTGTGGGGCATTGTCTTCCGCGTGAAGGGGTATCTCGCCATCGGCGTGATTTTCTGCATTGTCATTCCGGCTATTCAGACGGCGCTTGCGCAGCGTTCGTCGAAGGAGGTCCTGCTCCGCTTCTCGCGCGGTATCGAATATTCGTACTGGACGTTCCTTATTATGACGGTGCTGTTCGCGCCGCCGATTTCGAGCGCTACCTACTTCGCGCAGTACGCTTCCGTCCTGGGAAATCCGAATACGCTGGGCAATTATCTGATTGTCGCCTTCGGTGCGTTCGGCTATCTGATGTTGGCGGAGGAGCGTTCGTTTAAGCGTTTCCTCGTCTGCTTGGCGGAGCTCGTGAGCGTGATCTATTTCGCGCTGCTCTCGGGATCCCGCACGGGCGTTCTGGCCATCATCTTTGAGGCGGCTTATTTCCTCGTTTATATTGCACTGACGGCGAAGAAGAAGGGTTATTTCAAGAATTTCGGTAAGAAGTTCGTCGCTGTGGTGCTCATCTCCGCAGCTGTCGTCGTCGTTCAGGGTTTCATGATTACGACCTTTAAGACGATGGCGAATGATGCGCTCGGAGACAGCGGCTTCCACTTCGGCATCTTGCAGGAGGGCCAGCACTCGAAGTTCACGAAGGGCCTCGACGAAGGCGATGTCGAGACCTTCACCTCGGGCCGCACGGTCATCTGGTCGGATTTCCTCGAGGTCGTCGAGCCGAAGGGCCACGCGGAGGAAATGATCTACGTGCCGGAGTTCGGCAAGATGTACGGCGCGCATAATGTCTATATTCAGATTGCATATTCGGCGGGTGCCCCGGCGGGCATCGTCTCCCTGCTCCTCGCTGTCGCCGCCGGCTGGTGGATGCTCCGGTATCTAATCGGATGCTTCCGCGACCGGGGACGGATCACGGCGGAGCGGACGGGAGCGGCGGCTTTCGGCGTCGGCTTCCTCATCATGTCGCTCGTCAGCGGCGGTTATATGTTCATCGTCTATCTTCCGACGACGATGTTCCTC
>CASEEM010000005.1 GCA_949286985.1 uncultured Eubacteriales bacterium | reverse complement strand
TTGGGAATGTAAACGAGCGTAAATTTATAAATGAACTTAAGCGGAGCACATGGATGCCTCCCTGTATTTTACAGGAGGCATCCATTTTGTATTCTCCTGAATGCTTTCATTTTCAAAATAGCAGATAGAAAATACCCTCCTTACCGGATGTCCGGTAAGGAGGGTACATATCACCATAATTTCATGGCTTTTCTTATAGATTGGTGGAGCATAGGGGGCTCGAACCCCTGACCTCTTGACTGCCAGTCAAACGCGCTCCCAGCTGCGCCAATGCCCCGTAACTGAATTTCATTATACAAATTCTGCGAGACATTGTAAAGTTTTTGTTTTCTATGTGCGGTTTCCGCTCTTAAGCTGCTTCTTGAGCTCACGCCTGTAGGCGCGAAAAGCAGACGGCAGGGCGTAGCGTCCCTCCTTCGAGACGACCTCGGAGATTTCCGCCGGGAAGGCGAAGTCCTCTTCCGGCTTTTCTTCGGCGACGCGAGTTCCCGCAAGGGCGGCGCCCCCTTCGAGTCCGTTTATGGTCAGCGCCGTTTCCTCGAGCCGCATCAGATACCCACTCATCCTCCAGATGCGATGGCTGAAGACGTGCTCCGCCTTCGGAAGTGCTTCGACGCGCTCAATATTCACGACGTAACCGGATGCGCGGAGAAGCTTTTCCGCGGCATCGAGAGCCTCGTCTTCCGTCAGTGTTCCCGGGAACGAAGGGAATTCGAGCATAGCCGCCAGGAGCTCGCCCTCCGGGCGTTTCCGCAGGAACACGCGGTCGTCGGTACGAATCAAAAGCACCGTCCGTTCCTCCTCTGTCGGCGGCTTCTTCGCTGTCTTGACCGGGAGACTTTCCCACGTGCCCTCGCGCTGCGCCGTGCAATGCTCGCGCCAGCAGCAGCGTTCGCAGAGCGGCTCGCCGTTCGGCAGGCAGACCGTCGCCCCGAGATCCATGAGCGCCTGGTTGAAATCGCCCGGGCGGTCCTCCGGAATCCGCTCGCGGAACCAGTCTTCCGCTGCCTTCTTCGCCTCGGCTTTATCCACCGGGCGCTCATCGCCCGTGATTCTCGTGTAGACGCGGAGAAGATTCCCGTCGACCGACGGAATGGCTTCACCAAAGGCGATCGAGGCGATGGCCGCTGCCGTATAACCACCGATGCCCGGGAGTCTCCCGAGCTCCGCCGCCGTCCCCGGAATGACGCCGCCGTGCTCCTCCATGATGACCCCCGCCGCCTTGTGCATGTTGCGGATGCGTCGATAATAACCGAGCCCTTCCCAGAGCTTGAGGCAGACCTCCTCCGGTGCCGCCGCGAGCGAGGCCACGTCCGGCAGAGTGCGCAGGAAGCGCTCATAATATTCGATGACCGTGTCGACGCGTGTCTGCTGGAGCATGATCTCCGAGAGCCACACGTGATAAGGCGTAGGATCCTCCCGCCACGGGAGAATCCGGCGCTCCGCGTCGTACCAGGCCAGCAACTGCTCAGTCATAGGATGATAGCATTCCCTCATCGAATGCTGTTGTTCCGTCATGTGATTTTCCGGTCTGTTCAAAGCTGCTTTTCCTCGCTGCTAACTTTTCTTCTTACTTTCGCACTAATTCATAAAGGTCGCCGCGGCGCTCTTCAAAGATCGGGAGCTTCCTCCGCACGCGCTTGATCTCATCGAGCTCGATCGTCGTGTGCAGCAGGCCTTCCTCGTCTCCGAGTTCGCCGAGGATCTCGCCCCACGGCGAGACAAGCATGCTGTGACCGTAGGCCGCGGCCTTCATACCCTCGACGTGCGATTCCATCGTCGCGATCATGAAGACGCCGTTATCGAGTGCGCGCGAACGGACCAGCGTCTCCCAGTGGTCCGGACCCGTCGTCATGTTGAAATAGGAAGGGAGTAGGATGATTTCCGCGCCCTCCTCGCGCATGATCTGAAAGAGCTCCGGGAAGCGCACATCGAAGCAGATGGCAATTCCGACGCGCCCGAATTCCGTATCAAAGGTCACGATTTCGTTCCCCGGATTCACGGAATCCGACTCGAAGAAATGACCGCCGTTC
This sequence comes from uncultured Eubacteriales bacterium, assembly GCA_949286985.1. GTDB lineage: Bacteria > Bacillota > Clostridia > Peptostreptococcales > Anaerovoracaceae > Mogibacterium. Next base: position 16,775 of record CASEEM010000005.1, on the reverse strand, counting down.
GAAAAATAGATGTCAAAGAGATGCAGCTTCTCATAGCGAGCGAGCTCTTTTCCCTGACGATCGAAGACATATGCGACATTGACGCTCTTGCCGTTCGCCGCCTTCTCCGAAATGCTCCCCGCCGAGAGATAGATCCCGTACTCTCTCGCCCAGCCGGCCATGCGGTCCCGCACCTCCCCGCGCGGCGGTGCACCGTACACTATCGAGCGATTCGCTCCGTGCGGCATCGCGAAATCCTCCGGCAGGCAGAAAAGATCCGGCAGCTCGTCCCGCTCCCGCAGTCCCTCGAGCGTCCTCTCCACCTTCGCCAGGTTCTTCTCGATTGTATCTTCAATTTCGAGCTGATATTGCGTCACCTTGAGTTTCATGCTGCTCCCCTTTCCATGCTGCTCCGCACCCCTGCACTTCCCTTATTGTACCCGATTCTGCCCCTTCATGCATATTTTCGCGAAAAAATACCCTCCTTACCGGGTGTCCGGTAAAGAGGGTACATATATAGGTGTACTTTACATAAACCGGATGGAAAGCGACTCGGCCTTAAGCCTGAGCAGCTGCTGCCTTCTTCTCGGCAGCCTCCTTCGCCTTCTTCTCCTTGGCTGCGATAGCCAGCTTGGCATGCTTCAGATTGAAGCTGTTGATCGCGCCCGTCGGGCACTCCTTCAAACACATACCGCAGTTCTTGCACTTCGAGTAATCGATCGAAGCGACGTTGTTCTCGACCGTGATAGCCTCGAACTTGCAGACCTTCACGCACTTGCCGCAGCCGATACAACCGTTGTCGCACTGCTTGCGCGTTGCGCCACCCTTATCGGTGTTGCTGCAGAGAACGTGAACCTGAGCCTTCTTCGGAACCATGTCGATGAGGTGCTGCGGGCACGCCTTCGCGCACTGACCGCAAGCGACGCAGGTGTCATGGTTGACCTTCGCTACGCCGTTGACGATGCCGATCGAGTCAAAGTCGCAGACATTGACACAATCGCCGAGGCCGATGCAGCCGAAGGCACAAGCGGAATTGCCGCTGAAGAAGGTCTTCGCACCGGCGCAGGACTGCATACCCTGCCACTCGAGAATCTTCTTCGAAGCGTCGCACGTGCCGTTGCACTTAACCTGTGCGACCTTTTCCTCTACTGAACCGGCATTACGTCCGAGCATCTCTGCAATCTGCGCTGCTACCGAAGCACCGCCGACCGTACAAGCGTTGCACGGCGTATTTTCATCTCCGACGACAGCCGCAGCATAATCGTCGCATCCTGCATATCCGCATCCGCCGCAGTTGGCTCCCGGAAGGATCTCTCTGACGTTCGATACTCGCTCATCGACCGGTACGTAGAAGACGTGCGATGCGATGACGAGCAGGAGAGCGGCAATCAGTCCGGCAATGACGACGAAAGCGACTGCTGTTACTACTGCACTACTCACTTCCTACCTCCTTACTGGAACAGTCCCGAGAATCCGAGGAACGAAAGCGAAAGGATCGTAGCACTTACGAGTACCATCGGAACACCGCGGAAAGCCGCAGGTACTCCGTCTTCATTCCAAAGCTTCTCTTCACGTACTCCGGCGAAGAGGACCATGGCAAGACCATAGCCGACGCCTGCGCCGAATGCGTAAACGATGGACTCAATATAATTATAGTTGTAGTTGATCGCATTGATCGCTGCACCGAGGATGGCGCAGTTCGTCGTGATCAGCGGGAGGTAGATACCGAGCGCTTTCTGAAGAGCCGGCATGAACTTCTTCATGAACATCTCAACGAACTGTACGAGCGCTGCAATGACGAGGATAAAGACGATCGTCTGCAGATATGCGATATCAAACTTGTTGAGCAGCTGCTGGATCGGCCAGGTTACGATCTCCGACAGTACCATGACGAAGATAACGGCGCCGCTCATTCCGACCGCGGAGTCCATCTTGTTGGATACACCGAGGAAGGAACAGATGCCGAGGAACTGAGACAACAGGAAGTTGTTGACCAGTACGATCGACATGAAGATGACAATCAAACCTACCATTATGCCTCCGCTCCTTTCTGTACAGCTACCGCTGCAGCCTTCTTGTTCTCTGCCTCAATCTCCTCATTCGCCTCAGCGAGGTTGCAGGAGTTGTACATTGGGCAGGTGCCGCAGCTGAACGACTTCTTCTTGAGCATCTTGCCCTTCGTGAGGTAGTTCAGGAGTGCGATCAAGATACCGAAGACGAAGAATCCGCCCGGTGCCAGATTGAAGAAACCAATCGGCGTGAACCAGTCACCGAATACCGTGTATCCGAGGAGCGTGCCGTTGCCGAGGAGCTCACGAATCGAACCCATAAGGGCGAGCGTCAGCGTGAAGCCGATACCCATTCCGATACCGTCAAGAGCCGAGTCGACAATCGTGTTCTTGTTAGCGAAAGCCTCCGCACGACCGAGGATGATACAGTTAACGACGATCAGCGGAATGAAGAGTCCCAGCGATTCGTAGAGCGAAGGTACATAAGCCTCGAGGAGGAACTGTACCAGCGTTACGAAGCCGGCGATAACGACGATATAGCAAGGGATACGAACCTTGTCCGGAATCACCTTGCGGAGCGCCGAAATGAAGATGTTGGAGAGAATCAATACGGCCATTGCCGAAAGTCCCATACCGATACCGTTCGCGAGCGAGGAGGACGTTGCCAGCGTAGGGCAGGTACCGATCAGGAGGACCAGTACCGGATTCTCCTTAATAATTCCGTTTGTCAGAATGGAGAGCTTGCTTTTCTTTTCCATTAGTTTGCACCTCCCATTTCCTTAAACTGCTCCAGTGCGCAATATACCGCCTCGTGGACTGCCTGCGAGGAGATCGAAGCACCGGTGATGTAATCGACCGCCGAGGAAGCGTCCTTGATGTTCTCATTACCGAGATCCGAAAGACCCTTGTACTGATCGAGGAAGGATGCGTCCTGAGCCTTCGTTCCGACTCCCGGCGTATCTGCTGCGCTCATGATCTGAACATTCGTGACAGCACCGTCTGCATCGATACCGACCATAGCCGTGAGGATGCCGCCGTAGCTGTTCGAAGCGACCGTGACGACAGCGCCGGAGCCGTTCGTAGCCTTCGAAGCCTCCGTGACATAGATCTTGTTCTCTTCGAGAACGAGGAGGTCTCCGTCGAAATTCTCGAATTCGCCGTTAGCCTCCGGAAGGAGTTCTGCCTTGGCTTCATTCGAGGCCTTGAGGTTGTTCTCATCGATGATCGGCTTCGTGATGCCGTAAGCTGCTGCAAGAGCGAAGGTGACGACGAAGCAGATGATGACGAGAACGAGAACAGGCTTTACAAAATCGTTAAACGTGTTCTTACTTTTCATTCTTCGCACCTCCTACATAGCTCTTGTACGTCCAGCGGTTGATGAGCGGTGTGCAAATATTCATGAGCAGGATGGAGAAGGAAACGCCTTCCGGATAGTTGCCCCAGAGACGAATCGCCATCGTGATGACACCGCAGCCGATACCGAAGAGGATCTTGCCCTTCGGGAGCTTCGGCGTCGTGACATAATCCGTAGCCATGAAGAATGCACCGAGCATCAGTCCGCCGGCACAAAGATGGAAGATAACCATGCTGAAGTCGCCCTTGTAATAAATTGCAGCGATAACAGCAACCGTTCCCAGATAAGCAGCCGGAATATGTGCCGAGATGACCTTCTTCCAGATCAGGAAGATACCGCCGATGAGCAGTGCGAGAGCGCTGACCTCACCTGCCGAACCTCCGATGAATCCAAGGAACATGTCCATGTTGGACGGGAGCTCCGACTTGCTTGCTCCGCCTGCGAGGAGGGCGAGCGGCGTCGGGCTCGTGACGGCATCGATGTCACTCGTTCTCGGCGTCGGCCATGTGGTCATTGCCGAAGCGAACGAGATGAAAAGGAAGATACGAGCCGTGATTGCCGGGTTGACGAAGTTGCGTCCGATACCGCCGTAGAGCTGCTTAACGACAACGATTGCGACGAAGCAGCCGAGGACGGCCATCCACAGCGGGAAGTTGGACGGAACGTTGAATGCAATCAGGACGCCCGTAACAACAGCGCTGAGGTCGCCGATCGTCTGCGGCTTGTGCGTGATGACATTGTACAGCCACTCAAAGACGACGCTGGCGATCGCGCAAGTGAGAGTCAGAAGGATGACTCTCGGTCCGAATACGTAGATCGAAGCGGCGAAAGCCGGGAGAAGGGCCAGGACGACCGTTCCCATCAGTTTCGTCGTATCCTCGTCGGAAACGATATGCGGCGAGGTCGATACGATCAGATTGTCATGAAATTTCTGATTATCCATTACTTCTTCGAGGCCTCCTTTACCATTCCCTTTGCAAGCTTATTCGTGAATGCAAGCGGTCTTCTGGCCGGGCAGACGTAGGAGCAGCTTCCGCACTCCATGCACTGCATGACCTTGAACTTGTTGAGACCCTCGACGTCCTTTCTGTCATAGAACTCTGCATAGAGCTGCGGCATGAGCTCAAACGGGCAAGCTCTGTGGCAGCGTCCGCAGTTGATGCATGCCGTCTCGGTCTTGACCGTTGCCGCTTCCTTGCCGAAGCAGAGGATCGCACCCGTGTTCTTGACCGTCGGCGTCGAATCCGAATGCGTCGCACGACCCATCATCGGTCCGCCCATGACGATCTTGCGCGGCTCCTGAACGTAACCGCCGCAGAACTCGACGATGTCGGCAATGCGCGTTCCGACCGGAACGAAGACGTTCTGAGGATTCTTCACTGCATCGCCGTCAACCGTGATTCTTCTCTGAACGAGCGGCATGCCCGTCTTGAAGTACTGGCCGAGCGTAGCGATGGTCGTGACGTTGTCAAGGATAACTCCGAGCTGTGCCGGAAGTACTCCTGCATCCATAACCTGTCCCGTCGTCTCATAGACGAGGACGCGCTCAGCACCCTTCGGGTAACGCGACTGAAGAACCTGAACCTCTACGTTGTCGAGACCGTTCTGTGTAATGAGACTGCGCATATTCTCGATGGCATCCGGCTTGTTCTCCTCAATGCCGATGATGCCCTTCTCGAGGTTGAGATAATCCATGATCAGCTTCATGCCGTCGAGAACATCCTGTCCCTGCTCAACCATGACGCGGTTGTCGCCCGTGATGAACGGCTCACACTCCGCACCGTTGACAACAAGAACGTGGCACTCGTCAAGATTCTTCGGATCCAGCTTGATGCTCGTCGGGAACGAAGCACCGCCGAGGCCGACGAGACCGCACTCGCGGACTGCCTTGACGAATTCCTCGTGGTTCGAGACCTGAGGCGGCCGGACCTCCTCGCTGATCTCCTGCTTCTTGTCCGTCTCGATGACGATGTGCGTCTCCATACCGCCCATCGAGGAACGAACCTGAATGATATCCTTGACAACACCCGAAACGCTGGAGTGTACCGGAGCGCTGACGAAAGCATCGGTATCACCGATCTTCTGTCCTACCTTGACGGTATCCCCCTTCGCAACGAGCGGCTGGCAAGGAGCACCAATGCTCTGCGACATGCAGATTTCCACAACATCCGGGATCGGCATGACCACCGTGTTAGCGCCGGCGGTATTCTTATGATGCTTCACCAGAATGCTAGGAAGATGTTTACCTTGGCTCATCCTTAAGAAACCTTCCTTTCTAACCTATAGCGAAAAATTTAATGACTCTGATTAACACTGAAATATTATACACTAAACCATCGTACAAGTCACGCAAAACCTACATACTTCAAGGCTTTTCCCCCGTACATTCGCCGTTTCGCCGGCGAGTGCATCCTGAATTTTGACAAGCCTTTGTCATGGAAAAAATCCGGCTCCCGCACCCCTTGAAACTCGGGGCGGAAGCCGGATACTTTTCATAGTGAAAATTGGTTGACCTGTTATCGACCAAACTGTTGGAGCGCGGTCTGTTTATCAAAAAACCTTATCACGAGGCCGCGATTATTTCCCAACCTTGATGCAGCGCTCCTCATCGACGCCGATGACGCTGCGGTCCTCATCGAGCAGCCAAAGCACCGTATCGATCAACTCACGCGAAATGACCTCGCCCGGGCAGGCAATCGGCGCCCCCGGCGGATAAGGGATCAGCGCATCGTAGAGCACGCGCCCCTCCGCAAGATAAAGCGGCAGCTCCTCATAGCTCGTCGGAATCTCCTCCTGCTCGAGCGGCTGCTCGAGCTTCATGCCGAGGTACTTCGGCGCCTCCTGACGCCCGTGCTGCTTCGGCGCCCGCGTGCGATTCTCCCCGGCATGCGCCCAGCTGATCTCCTGCAGCGCTTCAAGGGCGTGTTCATAATCGCTGCGCTCATTCCCCGCGCCCGTCATGAAGAGGACGAAATCACCGTACGAGAGCTCTGAGATGATATGGTGCCTCCAGAGCTCCTGCTCCAGCTCCGCGCCCGTGAGACCGAGCTTCCGGAGCGAGACATTGATCTTCGTCCGATCGAGATCCGGGCGGTCGATGATCTCAAGCCCCAGAATGCCCTTCGCCTTCTCATAGAACCGGCGGACATCCTCCTCCCAGCGAGCGGCGATCTCAAGACCGCTCGCTGCCGTGATGCGTTCATTGGCATCGAGGCTTGCCATCGCGAGATAGGACGGACTCGTCGTCTGAACGAGGCGCAGCTTCGCGGCGACCTCCTCTGCCGGTACGCGCTCGGAGCAGATATTCAGGATGCCCGTCCCCGTCAGGGAGAGCAGCGTCTTGTGCGTGCTGTTCACGACAAGGTCGGCCCCGAGGTGCTCTGCCGCGCGGCGTTCCTCGCGTCCTTCCCTCTCCGCAAGCTCATCAAAATAGATGAGGTGGGCGCCGTGCGCCTGATCGACGATCAGCGGCTTATGGAAAACATGACACACTCTTGCGATTCGCTCCACGTCAGCGAGGATGCCGTAATAATTCGGGGAGGTGATGAGGACGGCGGAGGCGTCGGGGTGCTGATACAGTTGGTGTTCGATGGATTCCGGTGTGACCGGGAGGGCGAGACCTTCGACGGAGTCGAAGGCCGGCTCGGCGTAAACAGGTTGGATGGCGCCGAGCCGGAGCGCACCGTGCACGGCGCGGTGCGCGTCTCGCCCGAGGATGAGCTTGCCGCCGCGCGGGACGGCCGCCGGGACAGCTGCCAGGAGGCCGGCCGTGCTGCCGTTCACGAGCAGCTCGGTGTGCTCCGCGCCGTACTGCGCAGCATACCCGTCCATGATGCGGCGGAGCACCCCGCGCGGCTGCTGGAGATTATCCGCACCCGGAATCTCCGTAATATCCATGGCAAAAGGCTCCCTCGTAAGGGAGCCAAATCCGTGAATATCATATAATGAACGTCTGCCCTTGTGACCCGGCATATGGAAACGAACCGACCCGCCGAGCCCGTAGCTTTCCAGATAGCGATTCAGGGATTCTCTTTCGTTCATCAGCGAATTTCATCCTCTCCGAAGTACGGACGAAGTGCCTCCGGAATTTCGACGGAGCCGTCCTCTCTCTGATAATTCTCCAGGATGGCGGCGACCGTACGACCGACGGCAAGCCCGGATCCGTTCAGCGTGTGGACGAATTCCGGCTTCGCGCCCTTCTCTCTCTTGAAGCGAATGCCTGCGCGGCGCGCCTGGAAATCCTCGAAGTTCGAGCAGCTCGAGATCTCAACATAGCGTCCGTAGCTCGGCATCCAGACCTCGATATCATATGTCATCGCCGAGCTGAAGCCGAGGTCGCCGCTCGAAAGGCGAACGACATGATAAGGGATGTTCAGGCGCTGCAGCACCTCTTCCGCATCCTTCGTGAGCGACTCGAGCTCCGCATACGATTCCTCCGGACGGACGAACTTGACCATCTCGACCTTGTTGAACTGGTGCTGACGGATGAGGCCGCGCGTGTCACGTCCGGCCGAACCGGCCTCCTTACGGAAGCAAGGCGTATAAGCCGTATAGTAAATCGGGAGGTCTTCATCCGTGAGAATCTCCCGGCTGTGGAGATTCGTGACCGGGACCTCTGCCGTCGGGATGAGGAACTGATCCGTCTCCTCGATATGATACATATCGTCCTCGAATTTCGGGAGCTGTCCCGTACCGGTCATCGCTTCGCGTCCGACGACGAAAGGCGGAAGGATCTCCGTATATCCCTGCTCTCGGTGAAGGTCGAGCATGAAGTTGATGACAGCACGCTCGAGACGGGCGCCGGCGCCCTTATAGACCGTAAAGCGAGCGCCCGAAAGCTTCGAGCCGCGCTCGAAATCGAGGATGCCGAGGGATTCGCCGAGATCCCAGTGCGCCTTCGGCTCGAAATCGAAGGTCGTCGGCTCGCCGTTCTTCCACATCTCGACATTGTCGCTGTCATCGGCGCCGGTCTGGACCTCATCACAAGGCGTGTTCGGAATGGAGAGCAGCTTCTTATGAAGCTCCTCCTCCACCTCGTGCACCTCGGCGTCCATCTCCTTGATGCGGTTGCTCAGCGCCTTCATCTCGGCAAATACGGCCGTTGTGTCCTCGCCGGCCTTCTTCAGCTTCGGGACCCGGCGCGTGACCTCATTCTGCTTGCTGCGCATCTGCTCTACTTCAGCGAGCAGGCTGCGTCTCTTCTTATCCAGCTCGATAACCTCATCGATGCCGTAATCGCCCTTGCCGCGGCGCTCCACAGCCGCTTTGACGTTTTCAAAATCTTCTCTGACTCTTTTAATATCCAGCATATTGTTCCTCCGGGATTTCTCCTCCGGGACTGCTCCCCGAAGGTTATTGGTATATTCCGTGATCAAAACAGGTTCTTCGTGTATTCCCTGTAAGCCTCATGAAGCTGCTCGACGAGATTCTGGATCTCGAGCTCGTATTTCGAAGCGTCCTCATAATCGCCGTCCTCCAAGGCCTTTTTCGCGAGCGTGAGAATGGACTTCTCGGAGATGCTGTCCTTGCCGAGGCGAACGCGGATGCTGTTGACGCGGCGCCAGTTCATGAGATCGTAATCCGTCGCATAAGCGTCGTCGTGGCATCTCTTGCATTGGCGAACGAGGCCCATCGCATTCGGGATGATGCGGTCGTGGAACTCCGTGGCCCACTTGCTCAGCATCTGCATGTGGTAGGAGTGGATGGTGCGATAAGCGTCCTTGTCGTCGGCGGCAATCTTGACGAGCTCGTCGGCGCGTTCGTCGAAGGCGCGGAAGTTCTCCCAGACCGTAGCCGGTGCTTTGCCGAAAAGTCGCTCGCGCTCCTCCTTCGTATATTCGGTGAAGACGTTCTTCTCACTGCGATATTCGCGGTCTTTCTCGAGGTAGAAGTCCTCGTCGCCCGCCTTCTTCGAAATCGATTCGGCAAGCTCTTCCGGCGTCTTCTTCGCTTCCAGGACGGCGCGGATGCCATCGAGCATGAGCATGAAGGAAGCACCGAGGATGAGGAAGGTGTTGCTGTGCGGATTCGGGGAGCGGAGCTCGAAACGCGTCGCCATCGGATTATTGGCATCGCGGACGAGGCCGATCAGGACGGTGCGGTTGCGCGAGCTCGTGGCGATGTCCTGGCCGAGCGAGGTGACGATGCAGACCGGCGCCTCGAAGCCCGGCTTCAGTCTCTGGAAGGCGTCATGGGTCTGAGCGATGAACGGATTCAAGAGCTCATAATTTCTCATGATACCCATGAGTGCGCCGAAGCCGATCGGGTTCATGTAATGCTTCTCGGCGTCCTTCGCCGCGAAGAGGTTGACTTTCTTGCCGTTCTTGAGCTTCGCAGCGACGCCGAGGTGGGTATGCTCACCGTTGCCGGCGACACCGGCCATCGGCTTCGCGAGGAAGGTGACCTCGAGACCGTGCGCGCGGAAAATATCGCGGACGATGTGCTTGACCTGGACCTCGTTGTCGGCGGCCTGAAGCGGCGCCGCATACTTCCAGTCAATTTCGATCTGCTCCATGATGTGGTCATAAACGCCGCTGTTGCCCATCTTGGCGCGAACACCGCCGACCTCCTTGTGGCCCATCTCGATCTCGAAGCCGTAGTGGTCGAGGAGCTCAAGGGATTCCTCGAGCGCCGTAGCGACCGGTCCGACCGTGCGCTTCCAGTATTGCTCCTTCAGCTCCTGCGAGGTGAGGAGCTGGTTGCGGTCGGCGCTGTCATCCGGCGTCTTGACCCAGAATTCGAGTTCCGTCGCGCTCGTCAGGACGATTTCTTCGATATCATCGACGCTGTCCGCACCCTCGATATATTCGAAGACATACGGATGCTCGCGGAGAAGCTCCAGGAGCATGCGCTTAAAGCGCTTGACGCCGCGACGGCAGAAGATACGAGAGCCGACGAAGCTTTCATTATTGTGACGAAGGAAGGACGGGATGCGAAGCGTACCCGTCGGAAGTCCCGTCGCATAATCGATATTGGCGAAATTGTATTCGACATACCAGTTGACTTCCTTATCCGGCAGGATGTCGACACGTGCATTCGAGAGGTCGGCAATCGTCGGCAGAGCGACAGACGAGCCGTCCGTCTGGACGCCGTCCCAGAGGGTTTTGGCCATGTCCTCGCGGAAGGCCTTGACCGGAATCTTTTCGTCCGTGCTGTGACCGCCGAGGTCGACGCCGGTGAGCGAAACGAATTTCACTTCGGCATGCTCTGCCAGAATAGCATCGATTTCATCCACTTCATGCTTATTCACCGGAATGGTGTAAAGCATCCGACTGAGATCATAATTGAACATCTTTCTGTCTCCTTCGTATCTTCCCTGCAAAAACCGCTTTCGCGGTACTTTCCCCTGCGTGTTCCGTGACCCGCCCATTCCGTAACGCGCGAGCTTCGTGACCCGCTCATTCCGTAACGTGCGAGCTTCGGGACCCGCCTGCTTCGTTAATTGGACGAATCCATCTGTCCGAGGTATTTCTCAAGTTCCTTGAGATACTTGCCGTACCCGGACCAGTCGCCGTCCTTCTGCGCATTGACCGCATTCTCGTATGCCTCATTCGCCAGCGCTGCGAGCTCCGACAAGGAGGCCTTCTCGCTCGATTCGCTTGAAGACGAGGACGACGAGGAGGTCTGCGTATTCGAGCTGCCCTCGCCGAAGATCTGCTCGAGCGCCGCATCGAGGCCGGAGGCGTAAGCGATCTGATCGCCGTAAGCGACGATGACACGCTTCATCTCCGGAATGGCCTGATTCGAAGCCTCGAGATAAACCGGCTCGACATACATGATGGAATCATTGATCGGAATGACGAACATGTCGCCGCGGCGGTACTTCGTACCCGCCGAATTCCAGAGCGAGAATTCCTTCGAGATCTCGGTATTCTGGTCGATCTGCGCTTCAATCTGCATCGGACCGTAGACCGTCTTGTTCTTCGGGAAGTTGTAGACGACCAATTCGCCGTAATTCTCTCCGTCGTTTCGCGCCATCATGATGGCAGTCATGTTCTGCTTCGAGCGCGGCGTGAACGGAATCATGTTGATGAACTCGGAATCCGAGCTGCCCGGAAGGCTGAGGACGTAATACGTCGGCTCCATCTTCTTCTCTTCCGTTCCGTAGATCTGGTTGGAGATATCCCAGAGGTCCTCATTCTGATAGAAGACCTTCGGCTCCTCCATATGATACTTCGTATAGATGCCCGCCTGAATATTGAGCAGATAGCTCGGGTAGCGGAAATGGCTCTTCAGCTCCTCCGGCACTTCATCGCTGCCCTTGAAGAGCTTCGGATAAATCTTCGCATACGTCTGTGCGATCGGATCATCCTCATCGACGATATAATAATTGACATCGCCGTTATAAGCATCGACGACGACCTTGATCGGATTGCGGATATAATTCGTGCTTCCGACATCGCCGGAATACGGCTCCGAATACGGATAATTGGAGCTCGTCGTATAAGCATCGATGATCCAATACAGTCTGCCGTCCGCAATCGTCATATACGGATCCTTGTCATAGAGCAGGGTAGGCAGGATCTTCTCCACGCGGTCCTTGATATTTCTGTTGATGACGATGCGGGAGTCGGAATTGACATTGCCCGAGACGAGCAGCTTGATGCTGTGCTCACGGATGGAGAAGAGCACTCGGTTGATCAAGTTCAGCTTGATGCCGGCCGTTCCTTCATACTTCGAATACTTATTCTCGCTTCCGTCCGGATAATCGAATTCCTGTTCATCCGTATTGACGATGATGTAATTGTTCGTCAGCTCTCCGAAGTAAATCTCCGGTCTCGTAATTTTTAACTCATCCACGGACGTTTCCGGCGGAATGTTCTTCACGAGGACGTCCGGCTGGCCGCTGGCCGTGACCGCATTGACGCGGGAGACCGCGACGCCGTATCCGTGCGTGTACTTGAGGTGCTGGTTGATCCAGCTCGAGCTGATCTTCGATTCGTTGATTTCACGCGGAGCGAGGTAGGTCTGCGTCTCTCTGCCGTTCAGGACGTAGCGATCGATATCGACGTCGTTGAAATCATAATATTGACGAATGCTCTGCGTCTGGTTGTAATAATCCTTCACCGGCTCATAATCGTTGATACGGATATTCGAAATCGTATCGCTGTTCTCGCGGATGGCCGCCGCATCGAGCGAGGTGTTCGCTTCGAATCGGTCGACCGTGACGTCCTCGAGATCGTACGCCATGCTGGTGAAAGCGATGTTGTTCTCGATATACTTCTCTTCCTTGTCAATTTCATCCGGGCTGACGATGAGAGCCTGTACGCCGAAGGCGGCAATCATGCCGACAGCGTAGATGACGACCATCGCGATCGGGGCGCGGAGGAGCTTGCGATATTGCTTCTTCTTCATGTGAAGCACAAGTGCAATAGCCGCAGCCAACGAAAGGATCATGATGACGCGGTAGATGTTGAGACGGATATTGACATCCGTGAATCCCGCGCCGTAGACCACGCCGGTATGCGAATGAAGCAGGTCGAACTGCATCAGGAAAAAATTCACGAAGAGCATCAGGTAAAACAGGATGCCGAGGACGGTCAGCTTGCCCGATGCGATGCGGAAGAGCTGCTCCGTATTGCCGGTGTTGAACTTCCGCTCGCGATGCGGGAATTCGAAATGAATGCCTCTCGACTCGAAGAGATCCTCAAGACCTCTTCTTCCCTGTCTCTTGCTTTCCTGCGAAGACGCATTGCCGCTTGCCTCTTCTTCATCTGCGATATGAATGCCGTAATCCTGCGGATCGCTCTCCTCATAGACATCCGGCGTCCGGACAGAGAGAAGGACGACATAGTAGAGCAGTGTGATGAGAACGACAGCGACAATCAGGAAAAGCGCCAGGCTGTTCAGCTGCTTCAGGAAGTCTAAGCGGAATACGTAGAAGGATACATCGAGTCCGAAGATTGGATCCTCCGTGCCGAAATCCGTACTGTTCGTGAAGAAGAGCATCTGCTGCCACATAGTGACGCCCGCCAGCACGGCGACGGCGAGTGCCGAAATCACGGCAATCGTCCAGGTCATGCGGGAGAGCTTCCGGAGGTCCGGAATCTCATGCGAGCTGATGTCGCGGAAATAGCTCTTCTGAAGATGCCCGAGATAAACCTTGATCAGGAATAGGGCAATCACGAAGACGAGGGCTCCGATCAAGATCTCCGTCTTCAGCTTCGTAAAGAATACCGAAACATAATCGAGTTCACGGAACCACAGCCAATCGGTATAGAATCCGATCAGCGGAATTTGAATGAGAATCAAAGCCAGAAGAACGAGCAGGAAGATCCGAAGCTTCGGATGTTTCTTCTTCACCTTCCGTCCTTTCGAATCATATACGTCGAAGTTCTTTTTTCGGCGCAGCATAAATGCCTCCTTTAATCACCGAAGCCCGGCGCATCGCGCACGGCCAAGGTGTTCAGATGTTCTGATACGATAACAAAAAGCGCAGCGGCATCCCTGCCGCTGCGCCATAGATCTCCTGTTAACCGGCTGCTCCTCCGATACCGGTGAAGTTCGTGAAGTTGCCGATCATTTCGCTCAGATACTGCGAAACAGCAGAATCAGGCATGAAATTCAAAAGCAGGATGACAATCAGGAGAAGGACAAGCAACACGGCGACTACAATAGCCAGTGCCGTCAGCACACGACCGCCGCGAATCGGCTCATCATCATCTTCGTCCTCTTCCGCAGCTGCCGCCTTCGCAGCCTTCTTGGCCTTTCTCTTCTCTTTCTTCGAGAGCGGTTCCTCGTCGACGAGCTGAGGGATCGAGACCGTATTCGTCGTTACGGTTGCTGCCTCTTCCTCTTCCTTTCGTACGGCCTCCGTATCCTCCGGCGACGGCTGATACTTCTCGGCGACGCTTGCAACAGCTTCGCGCTGCTCAACATTGCGCTCTGCGACTTCGGCATTGACGAGCTGATCGAGGTCGAGAGGTTCATCCTCTTCTTCCTCCGGTGCATTCTCGCCATCGCCGTACTCGCCGAGGACGTTGTCCATCAGCGTATAATCGGCGCTGCCGTTATGAAGCTTCTCATATTCTTCCTCGAGGAGCTTCTGGAATTCCTCATTCTTGCGATAAAGCGTATAGAACTTATCGATCTTCTTCGTCGGATCGAGCTCCTGATTATCGTAATCCTCGCCGAAGAGTTCCTTCTCGAGGCTGTCGATGGAGAGGGCATCCTCTTCGTCGACCTCGACGATATGAGGCAGAGCATCCTCATCGAGCTCTTTCTCCGGATTCATGGTCTCATCGTTGAAGAAGATGTCGCTGTCTGCGTCGGCATCCGATGCATCATCCGAGGTAAACTGCTCCAGGAAGTCATCGAGATCGTCGAAGGAAGGCTCCTCCGCCGGCTCTTCTGCCGGGGTCTCTTCCTTGACCGGCTCGAGTTCATCGAGGAAATCATCATCATTCATATCCTCGGAAGCGTCATCGAAGGTCTGTTCGTAAGCCTCATCCTTCTTCTCTTCTTCGCCGAAGAGGAAGTCATCCTCGTACGAGGTATCCACCGGCTCCTCCGAAACCTCCTCGGACGGCTCCTCATTCAGATAGAGATCCTCATAGGACGGCTCCGAAGCAGGCTCCTCGGCTGCCGGTCCTTCGGCCGGAGCCTCTTCTGCCTTCGGTGCTTCCTCGGCCGGCTGCTCGCTCTTCGCGAGAAGGGCCTCGAGCTGGCGCTGAAGGTCGTCGATCTTGGAGGTCGCCTCATCGAGAGCGGCCGATTCGGCCGTCGCCGCAGCTGCTGCAGCAGTCGCTGCTGCGGTTGCTGCCGCCGCGGCAGGCTCAGCAGCCGGTGCTGCGGCCGGTTCTGCAGTCGGTGCAGCCGGTTCTGCAGGAGCTTCTGCGACCGGTGCCGCTTCCGCTGCCTGATGCGTCATCTCCTCTGCAGTGCGCTCCGCACGCGGCGTTCTCACGTGGCTGCGCTCCAGGGAACCATAATCAATTTCGCTGCCGGAATAATAGAGATCCTCCGGCGCCGATGCAGGCTCCGCCTTCGGTGCTTCGTAAGCAGGTGCTGCTGCACGCTCTTCGCGAGCCGGCTGTGCCGGTGCCTGCTCGCGTGCGATTCTAGCCTCCGTCTCTTCCACCGTCGGTCTCGTGACGAAGGACTGGACCGGTTCCGGTTCTACCGAAAGCTGATCCATGCGAAGAACCGAAACGCCGTCGCTGTGCGTCAGCGGCTCTTCCGGAATATTTCTCTCTTCATAATCAAAATGCTGCTCGTAAGACGGCGCACGATGACTGCGGTCTTGCTCCGCCTGTCTGCGCTCTTCACGCATCATCTCAATGAAATTCTGCGTGCGGCTTCTTCCGCCGAGACTGCCTGCGCTGTCCTGCGAAACGCGCTCTTCAATCGTGCGATTGTCTGCGCGGCTCGTCTCTTCTCTCTCCGTGCTATCCATGAAGTCGCGGAAGCTGAGCGAATGATCGACCGGCTTCACCTCACGGGAAGAGAGCTGCGTCTTGCTGCCGAGATCGTTGTACTGATGCGTCTCCCACGGAGATTCCATCTCGGGCACATAACGCTTCTTTGTCTCCGGAGCAACATCACTCCAGTCAAAGATTGAGGCGACCTGCTTCTCCGTATGATCCGGAGTCGTCGGCTTGACGGTGCTCGTCTGATCGGCCGTGACGCGCGCTTGGGACGCTGCGCCGGCTGCTTGAACATGTTCGACCGGTGTTCCGCATTCGCTGCAAAACTTTGCACCGTCTGCGAGCTTGGCACCACAATTCGTACAGAACACTTTCCTACCCCCTATAAATTAGTATGTGACATGGAGAATTCCTATGCTCCACAAATAATAGCTATGGCTATAAATATACATTTAAGATTATACAATAGGAATCCCCATATTTCAACGATTTTCGCGCATTCCCCTTCATAAGGGCTTTCCATGAATGAAAAAAGTTTCAAAAAAGTGTTGACGGTGGACTTTTGCAGTGCTAATATAATTAAGTCGCTTGACAAAACAACTTCATATGCGCGATTAGCTCAGCTGGCAGAGCACCTGACTCTTAATCAGGGTGTCCAGGGTTCGAACCCCTGATCGCGCACCAAAGACGGCTCATGAAGCCGTCTTTTTTTATGTCTTCGCGGGATGTGTCCGACTTCTGCGACAAAACGCGCCCTCTTCGCCTATCTGAGAAAAAAGTGCGACAGCGTCGCCTTGCTTCTCCTTCACTCGTTTGCTATCCTTGTCGACGTCACAATTGTCAGAACATCGATAAGTAAAGGAGAACATCATGAAAGTATGGAAATTAGTATCGGGCATTCTCTCTATCATCCTCAGCGTCTTCGTTATCTTCCAGTCGGCTGCAGCCGGTCTGAGCAATTCGCTCGAAGGTAACGGTGAAATCGGCGGAAGCGCCGGCGTCCTTGTCGCTCTCGCACTCCTCTCCGGCGGCATTGTCTCCATCGTCCTTCGCAACAAGGACGTGAAG
>CASEEM010000004.1 GCA_949286985.1 uncultured Eubacteriales bacterium | reverse complement strand
GTGAATCCGAGGATGAGGGCACCTCCGACGACCTGCATCGGCGTCATGGTTTCACCGAGGATGGTGACGGAGACGAAGACGGCGACAAGCGGGTCGATGTAGCTCAGAATGGCTGCCTTCTGGCCCGGGAGATCCTTGAGTGAGGAGAAGTAGAGGCAATAGGTGATGCCGGTATGGAAGAACCCGACAATCAGAAGGTTGATCCAAGCGAAGCCGGAAAGGCTGCCGAGAGAGATGCCGTCCTTCAGGAGGACATACGGCAGGAGGATGACGATGGACGTGACCAGTTGAAGGAAGGTACGCGGCATCCCGTCGACATTCTTGATGAACTTGTTAATGAGGATGATCGCAGAATAGAAGATGGCTGCGATGAGTCCGCAGAGGATGCCGAGGAGATCTCTGCCGTGACCGACATCGCCGATGCCGGTGATGAGGATGAGGCCGACCGTCGACATGATGAAGCAGAGGATCTGCTTGCGCGTCAGCTTCTCCTTGAAGAGAATCGGGCAGGCGAGTGTCACGATGACAGGTGCAAAATAGTAACTCAGTGTGGCCACAGATACGGTGGTATACTTATACGCTTCGAAGAAGAAGATCCAGTCGCCGCTCATGGCGATGCCGGAGGCGATGAGCAGAAGAATCTCCTTCTTGAGCTTGCGGAAGGGGATGCGCTGCTTCGTCACGAGCATGAAGCCGCCGATGAGAATAGAGGCCAAGACGGCACGATAGAGGGAAAGCTCGGCGGATGTGACCGGAATGTTTCGCACGAAAACGCCGAGCGTGCCGAAGATGGTGACGGAGAAAATCATCATGAGCTTTGGATGGATGGTTCGTTTCATAGTCATTCCTTGAATACGGGCAGTCGCGTTTATTGGTTGGCCCGATAGAGTTCTGCAAATTGGAAGGCGTCTGTCATTAGATTGAATGGCTGATTCCGGAACTGACGTCCCGAGAGGCCGGTATGCGGATATGGGAAGAAAATGCCATTCGGACGTCGCAGATGATAGAAGGTCTCATAAAACGGATCGGCGATGAGCGCAAAGGCCTCTTTGAGAATCGGTGCGAGGTCGTCTTCGTCATGGGCGGAGATATCCTGCGGGCGGAGAAGTTCATTTCCTTCTTCCAGCGGGTTTACGACGATAGTGTCATAGGCGTCCTTTTCCAGGAATCGCGCCAGGGAGAGTGATTGAACCGGTTCTCCGATGATGACGACAAGGTTCGCAAGGGACGTGTTACCCGGGCGGGATGTTTCTTTGGCCAGTGAGGAAGTCTTTGTCCTCTCAGCCTCTTCCAACTCCTTCAAGAGGTGCTGTTCTCCGCTTTCGCCGACCGGCAGTGCGTAGACCCAAGGCGTTCCGAAGCGCTCCTCGAGCTTTTTCGCGAGGCGTACGCCGGAACCGCTGACGACGAGATTGACGGCGGCCTCTGCACTTCTTACAATCTCAGCGAGGGAAGAGCCCATCGCCCAGTTCGAGAGGATGGGATAATCATGCTCCTTCAGGAAGGTCTGAAGTGATTCCATCGGGCCGCGCAGGGCATAGTCGAGCGGGGTGGCGCCGAGGATGTTGACGGAATGCGGGATGCGCTTACCGGAATCCTGCACGAAGCGTTCAGAGAGCGCGAGGAAGGCGTCGGCGATGCCCTTGCTGTAATCGTGCATGCCGGTTGTCGCGATGCCGAGCGTCGGAAGCCCGGTGCGTTCTTCAATCATCGCCGCCGCCGCATCGTAATCGAAGCCTATCATGGCCGGAATCGGGGAGCCGATGAGGGTGATGAAGCGCGGCTTCAGCTCTTCGGCTGTCTCGACGATATCGGTGATAAGCTTTTCATCATCGCCGAGGATGGCCTCAGTCTCACTAAGTGCCGAGATGAAGATCATGCTCTCCTGTTTCATCCAGCGCGGTTCATCGTGGGTCGTATAAGTCGAATTGCAGCCGGAACTGTCGTGAATGACGGTCATGCCGCCGAGCTCATAGAGCGCGGAGCAGACACCGAAGACATCGGCGGAATAAGTAGGCAAGTAGGCATAAGTCTTTTTCATAAGCAGGTCTCACAGAGGAAGCCCTTCTGTTGAATCAGGCGTTCCATATTTTTCGTAGTATGATAAGCATCTTCCATCGCATCGGCGAGGTGAAGGAGGGCAGAATATCCGAAGGCTCCGCCGCCTTCCGCGATGTTGACGAAGTGCTCCGTTCCCGAGAAATGAGCGGCCTTTTGGCCGATGGCGAGTATGTCATTTCGAATCGGCGGAGCGGCAAAACGCATGGACGGATGAACGGTCGGTAAAAGTCGCACGGACGGCCGGTGCTCCCGAATCCAAAGGAAGTCCTCCTCTTCCGACGGAGCCAAGGTATCCGCATAGACGGTCGTGACATGAAAGCCGCGTTCCAGGAGAAATCGGGCCAGGCTGAGCGGCGCCGGATAAGCGGTATAATCGAGAGCAATCGGAAAGTCTCCGATAAGATCATAGAGTGCGCGGAAGCGCTTTTCGCAGGTAAGCTGCCGCTTCTCTTCGTTCGGAAGCGCAGTATGCAATTCTTTCGCGAGTCGCCCAAGCTCCTCATGAATTCGGTCATAGGAGAAGGAGAGAGGGAGGTGGAGGTGCGGCGTATGAAGGCGCTCTGCCAGCTTCTTTGCGCCTGCCTTTGCCGAAGGATAGATGCTCACGAAGAGCGAGGCCTCGGCTAAGCGGAGATATTCTTCATAGCTTCGGCAGTCTTGAATACTTCGAAGCTCCCATCCGGCAGAACGAAAGAGTTCGCGGAGCTCGCTGTCCTCATCGAGGGCAAAGTCCGAGCCGAGAAGGACGGCGAGGTTTTCCTTCTTCTCTCGCGGCAGAAGAAGGGAATAGAGCTGCTCGCGCATCAGCTGGTCCGGCGTGAGTCCGCTCTTACGGAGAATCGGGTTCATATAGCAGTCGGTGAAATCGATATCCGGGAAGCGGCGGCGAAGCTCGTCATAGACATAAGGGAGATCGCAGCCTGCAAAATGGTGGATGCAGGCGGTGAAGAGGAGGATGGCCGGCGGATGCTTCGGGAGCTTGCGAAGGATGTCGGCGACACCGTCCAGGATAAGCTCCTCCAGAGTGCCGTTCAGGAGATCCTCTTCCGTGAGGAGGATGCTGTGGAAGCGGTCCAGGGCATTCATCTCTGTGGCGGTCAGAACGACACCGCGAAGACAGCCGGAAGCACAGACGAAGATCTGATGGGCCTCCGGGACGAGGAATCCGGTATGGACGATGTTCCAGACACCGCGCGCCGGCGAGGAGTATTCGAGCGTCTCCTTGAACGGGAGCGGGAAGGAGGCTTCGCCGAAGGTCGTTTCGACAGCACGGAGGTCCGGTTTAAGATGATGGATCGATGGGAGCATATTTCCCTCCGTTTGGATGAATCCGGACGGGCCGGACGAATGGTTTCAGATATGATATAGAGCGTTCGACGGTCAGACGGCTTCGGAGCGGCGCAGAACGGCGTCGGCAAGGCGGCGATATTCCTCGCAGATGCTCTCGCCAGGGAAAGCGTCGAGGACGGTTTTCATCGCTTCCTCCGCCTCCGGGACGAGGGGACTTCTCGAAATCTCGCCGACGATCTCGGTGTTTAGATCGGAGGCGAGCTCAAGGACCTTCTCCTTCTCGTGCTTCACATCTCGGTGAATGAGAAGGAGACCGCCGAGGGAAGCATAACCTCTTCCCTTGAAATGATCGAGCGCCATGCCGATATTGGCTGCCGCATGGACGGCCATGTTCTCGCCGGATGTGAGAATGTAGACCTGATCGGCATATCCGCGCCGCATCGGCATGGAGAAGCCGCCGCAGACGACATCGCCGAGGACGTCGTAGAGGACGATATCCGGTTTGTAATATTCATAAGCGCCCTTGCTGCGAATGAGATCAAGCGCCGTGATGACACCGCGTCCCGCGCAGCCGACACCCGGCGTCGGTCCGCCGGTCTCCGCACAGAGAATGGCGTGACTGCCCTCCGTGATCATATCGTCCGGCTTGAGCGCCGAATTCTTCGCCTTGAATTGCTCCAGAACGGTCGGGACGGACTTGCCGCCGGTGAGAAGCGTCGTCGAATCCGCCTTCGGGTCACAGCCGATCTGCATCACGCGAAATCCGCGCTCCGCCAGAGCGACAGCGAGGTGAGAAACCGTGGTCGATTTGCCGATGCCGCCCTTGCCGTAGAATGCCAATTGTCTCATGGATCTTCATACCCTTCTTTAGTAAAAAAGCGTCAGAGTACCTCTGACGCTTGCTCTGTATGAACTTATTATAACACTAATCAGCGGTTTGCGATAATTTCTCTTTAGCAAGAAGAGCTGCACCGTAAGCACCGGCGAAGATACCGTTCGTCATCGGAAGGACCTCTCTTCCGAGCTTCTTCGAGAGAAGGCCGGCGAAGAACGGCTGGCTGCTGAGGCCGCCCGTGAGGATAATCGTATCCTGAAGCGGCTTTCGCTGAACAAGGGTCGCAACCTTGAGGGCGACGGAATCGATGATGCCCGCGGCGAGGTCCTCTTTGCTCTTGCCTTCGCCCATGTAATTAATGACCTCGGATTCGGCGAAGACGGTGCAAAGCGAGCTGATCGGAATCGGTTTACCGACAGCGGCGAGATCGAAAATCTCATCGATGGTCACGCCGAGGCGGTTCGCCATGACCTCGATGAACTTGCCGGTTCCGGCGGCGCACTTGTCATTCATCAGGAAATCGACGGCTTTGCCTTTGCGGACATCGATGAACTTCGTATCCTGGCCGCCGACATCGACGACGGAGCAGTCGCAGCCGACCATCTCGTAGCCGCCGCGTCCGTGACAGGTGATCTCGGTGATGACCTTGTCGGCATATGCGACACTGATGCGGCCATAGCCGGTTGCAACGATCTTGGTGTCCTCCCGGCTTAAATCACCTTCGAGCTCTTCTTTGATTTTGTTTGCTGTGATCTTGCTGTTCCACCCGGTCGGAAGAAGTCTGAAAGCAGGGGCTTCTCCTTCACGGAGGATGCAGATCTTGGTTCCGGTGGAACCGATATCAATTCCTAAATAATTCATAATTAAATTAACCGTATTGATGCCTTTGATTGTCAAATGTGTTGTCGAGTCCTTCGATGGAGCGATAGGTGAGATGCTTCTCCTCTGCGAGTGTACGAATTGAAGGGATCTCTTCCTCTTCGATGAGGAGGGCGATGCCGCAGCAGACGCTGAGCTGGCGCGGCGTCGGGGAGATGCGAGCATGAAGACCGGCACCCTTGATGGCTTCATACATCGCCAGTCCATCGGTATGGACGTCGAAAAGAATATAATAATGCATGATGCTCCTCGGTTCTGTTTCAGATTCATCGAAACGGCGCATGCTTCAGGCATGTGCCGAAGGATATATGTAAATGACCCGGGCAGGGCCCGAGTCATTTACTGCCGGTGTGTAGTATAGCACCTAAGGAGATACTAATTCAAGGTCTCGATGAAGGCTTCGATACGGGTCTTGAGCTGCTGTGCATCCGTATCTGTATAATCCGTCTCGAGTGCGAGAGCCGGGATGCCTTCGGCCTGCAGGGCCTTGACAACCGCATTGCTCTCGATGTCATAAAGTCCGCAGAACTTGAGGTGGCAATCGATGACACCGTCAACCTTGTATTCCTTCGCCAGACGGAGGACATCGTCGATGCGGGCTTCGTTCGGTGTGAAGCAGGCGCAGTTGATACCCATATAGCGGGAAGCGATATTCTGATACATCTCATCGAGCGTCTTGCCGCTTTCATCGACCTGATTCTCGAAGTAGCGCGTACCGGTGCAGGTCTCCTCGCAGACAACAGCGCCGCCCGAGGTCTCAATGATGTTGTGGAGCTTCCAGTTCGGAATGGCCATCGGCGTGCCGGAGACGAGGATTCTCTTCGTGCCGGCAGGGAAGACGCTGAAGCCGTCTGCGATCCTCTTCTCGAGCTCCTCGCAGAGGACGTTGACCTTCTCCGTGAAGCGATCCGGATCATCATAATAGGCGATCTGCGAAATCAAGAGCGTATCGGTACCGCTGATTGGGAGATTTTCGCTCTTTCTTGCAGCATACAGTCTCTCGAGAGCCTGTCTCTTCTTGTTGAACTTGACGATGTTCGCCGCAAGGTTCTCTTCCGTGATCTTATTGCCGGTCTGCTCTTCGACGAGAGCTGCGAGATCCTTGACTTCTTCCGCCCACTTCGTGATGTCCTTCTCTCTCTTCATCTGAGGGAGGTCCATGACGTGCATCGGAACGTCATTAGCGAGAATCTCATAAGCCTTCTTCTTGCCGTCGCAGGTCGTTTCTCCGACGAGAACGTCGACGAGACGGAAGAACGGGCAGGTGCGCTCGAGACGAGCACCGACGCTGGCCTTGATCAGCGGGCATACGTTGGCAGGGAGGACCTTCTCACCGCCCGGGACCCAGAACTGAGAACCGGCGCAAAGTCCGGTTGCGATGCCGCCGCCGGCGAAGATGACTTCATCCGGAACATAAGCGCAGAAGGTGCCGAAGACCTTGCCGCCGTTCTTCTTGAACTCGACGAGCTCTGCCGGACGTACGCCGTGAACCTCGGCGAGAACGAAATCAAAATAATCCATGCGCTCCGGTCTGTTCTCCTGCGAAAGGAAAACATCACCGACCGCCTGCGGAAGTACCTCGCACAGAACATCATGCTGTTCGACATCCATGCCGAGATCCTTCCACATTTCTCTATAATCTGCCATGTGAACCTCCTTTTTTCGTCAGCACTATGATACTTCAAGGATAACATGTTAGATTTCTGTCATGGATTGAAAGATTGTGGGTTAGAGAAATCAAACTATTGACAATAATGATAGAAATCAGAAGAAAACAAAATGGATGCCTCCTGTAAAATACAGGGAGGCATCCATGTGCTCCGCACAAGTTCATTCATAGGTGTTCAGGATTCCGGGTACATATCAAAGGACCGCTGTTTTTCATGAACCTATAGATACGTCCGGAGGGCATTACAGAGCAAAGTATGCGAGTACGATGATACCGAGCACGATGCGGTACCAACCGAAGATCTTGAAGTCGTGCTTCTTGATGTAATTCATCAGGAAGCGGATGATGAGGATCGAAACGATGAAGGCGACGACCGAACCGATCAGGAGAACTGCGAGTTCCTGTCCGGTGAAGGCGAGGCCGTGCTTGAAGATCTTGAGGACGCTGGCGCCGAACATGGCAGGGATAGCAAGGTAAAAGGTGAACTCTGCCGCGACCTGACGGCTGACACCGAGCATGAGACCGCCGAGGATGGTCGAACCGGAGCGAGAGGTGCCCGGGAAGACGGCGGCGACGAGCTGGAAGATGCCGATGATGAAGGCCTTGCCATAGGAGAGCTCTGCGATGCTGTTGACGCTCGGCTCATGGTGCTTGTTGCGGTTCTCGGCGATGATGAAGAGGATACCGACGAGGATGAGCATGATCGAAACGACTTTATAATTGTAGAAGAGCGCTTCGATCTCATCGTCCCACTTCAGGCCGACGACGCCGGCAGGGATGCAGGCGAAGAGGACCTTGAACCACATGGACCAGACATCCTTCTTGATATAGTGCTTGCTCTTGTCGGCAGTGAAAGGCCAGATCTGGTGCCAGAATTCGACGACGACGGCGAGGATGGCGCCGAGCTGAATGACGACAAGGAACATATTCTTAAAGGCTTCGCTGACCTGCATCGGCCAGATTTCGTCGAGAAGAATCATGTGGCCCGTGCTGGAAATCGGGAGCCATTCGGTGATGCCTTCGACAATACCGAATAGAATAGACTGTAAAATGGCAATCATGGAGACCTCCTGATGAATCATTCGAATAAAATACAACTTCATTATCATAACAGAAGAATGTGTCTGTTTCCAGAACTTCCGCGTTTTGTTAACCTATTGTTTATCATTTTATCTGGTTTTTAACATGCTATAATTTAATTAAGTAAAGTATGAAAGAGGTTTTCATGAAGAGTATGGATCAAATGCTTCGCATGATGGAGCGCGATGACACGAAGGCGCGTCAGACCTCTGAATCATGCGAAGAACGAGACAGAGAATATGTCAGGCAGAGCGAAATCTGCATGGAAGAATATGAACTGAACGATCCCGACCAATATGAACTCGTAACGATCGAAGCCGAAGACGGGGTCAGTCTGGAGGGGCGTTTGTACCGGGCAGACTCCAGCAACGGCGTTGTTCTCGCTATGCACGGGTATCATAGCGGAGGACTTCGCGAAATGGCTCGCTTTGTTCCGATGTATCGAAGGCTCGGGTTGGATTTTCTTATCATTTCGCAGCGATGCCATGAAGGGTCCGGCGGAACGGCTATCACGTTCGGCGTCCGAGAGAAAGGAGACTGTCTCTCTTGGTGCCGCTTCCTCGCGAGCCGCTGTGAAGGACTCCCGATTCTGCTTCACGGCCTCTCCATGGGGGCCTCGACGGTCCTCCTGGCCGCCGGGGATGCGTCGCTTCCGACTTCGGTACGAGGCGTGATAGCAGATAGTCCGTATACGTCCATCTATGATCAGACAGAACATTTCATGAGGGATAGGGCGAAGCCGATTCGGAAGCTCGCACTGGCTTATCTCAAGCGAGGGGCTAAGCGAAGATACGGCTTCTCGCTTGATACGGCAGCGCCGATTCGGGCTGTTCGAAGCATTCGCATTCCAGCTCTCTTCGTTCACGGGACGGCGGACCGGTTGGTACCGTTCGCCATGGGGGAAGCGCTCTATGAGGCTTGCCGCGCACCGCATAAGAAGTTACTGGCTGTCGAAGGCGCCGATCATGTGCGGAGTTATCTTCGAGAACCGGAGCGATATGAAGCGTGCGTCAGCACTTTTCTGGAAGAGAGCGGGTTCTTTCAGTGATACATGTTGAAAATGCAAGTGAAAACTTGTAATATTTTACAAAAGGGAATCTTGCAAAGAAAGGGGTAGATCTATGAGCAGGTTACAAATTGAGTCTCCGGACCGAGCCAAGATCGTCATGGAAGGTCTTTACAAAGATCTGGAGCGAAGAATTGAATCGAGTCCGCCGGATCTTTGTCCGGTTGACATGACGCGCGCTTTTCTCGAGCTCTGCCATGCGCAGACCTGCGGCAAGTGCGTACCGTGCCGCATCGGACTCGGACAACTGAATATGTTTATCAAGGATGTTCTGGACGGTCGCGCGACGATGGAGACGCTGGATCAAATGGAAGAGACGGCGCTTTCCATCATGGAGACGGCGGATTGCGCGATCGGTTATGAGGCCGCTCGTATGGTCTATAAGGGCTTAATTGGCTACCGTGAGGATTATATCGAGCATATTCAGCGCGGTCAATGTACGATGACATTCAAACAGCCGGTACCTTGTGTGGCCATCTGCCCGGCCCACGTCGATGTTCCGGGATATATCGCACTTGTTAAGGAAGGACGTTATGCCGATGCGATTCGTCTCATCCGCAAGGATAATCCGTTCCCGACGACGTGCGCCTTCATCTGCGAGCATCCGTGTGAAGCGAGATGCCGCAGAAACATGGTCGATGATTCGGTCAACATCCGCGGCCTGAAGAGAATGGCTGCCGATCATGCAGGCGAGGTCGATCCGCCGGCCTGCGCACCGAGCACCGGCAAGCGTGTTGCCGTCCTCGGCGGAGGTCCGGGAGGTCTCAGCGCGGCTTATTTCCTGCAGCTCATGGGTCACCAGGTTGTCGTCTATGAGATGCTTCCGAAGCTCGGCGGCATGCTTCGCTACGGAATTCCGAATTATCGTCTGCCGAAGGATCGCCTGGACGAGGATATCAAGGCGATTCTGAAGACCGGTATCGAGGTTCGCTACGGAGCGAAGATCGGCGAAGATATTTCGCTGGAGCAGCTCCGTGAAGAGTATGATGCCGTTCTCATCACCATCGGTGCGAGCACGGATAAGAAGCTCGGACTGGAGGGTGAGGATGCCGAAGGCGTTCTCTCGGCGGTTCAGTTCCTCCGCAATGTCGGTAAGCAGAAGATCATGGATCTTACCGGCAAGGAGGTCGCGGTTGTCGGCGGCGGCAATGTATCGATGGATGCCGTCCGTACCGCGAAGAGACTCGGCGCGAAGAAGGTCAGCATCGTCTATCGTCGTCGCCGTGATGATATGACGGCACTTCCGCAGGAGATTGAAGGTGCGATGGCTGAAGGTATTGAATTCCGCACGCTCCGCGCACCGGCCGGTATTGATGTCGACGAGAACGGTCATGTGAGAGGACTGTATGCGACGCCGCAGATGGTCAGCTCCATCAAGAACGGCCGTGCCGGGATTCAGCCGACGGGTGAAGAAGATGAATTCATCCCGTGCGATCTCCTTATTGTCGCAATCGGTCAGAATATCGAGACGCGTCACTTCGAGGAGGCCGGCATTGAGGTTAACCGCGGCAAGATTGTCACGACGAGTACCGGAGCCATCAAGAATATGCCGGGCGTATTCGCAGGCGGCGACTGCGCGAGCGGTCCTGCAACGGTCATTACAGCGATTGCGGCAGCAAAGGTTGCAGCTTCTAATATCGACGAGTATCTCGGCTTCTATCATCAGATTTCCTGCGATGTCGAAATTCCGGATCCGGATCTCTCCGATCGTGCACCGTGCGGCAGAGTCAATCTGACCGAGCGCGAGGCTTGCGAGAGAGTTTGCGACTTCGAAGGCATCGAGAATTGCATGACTGAGAAGGAAGCGGCACAGGAGGCCGGTCGCTGTCTCCGCTGCGATCACTTCGGCTTTGGAATCCTTAAAGGCGGGAGGGAGAAGGTATGGTAAATCTGACTATTGACGGAAAGAACATTTCCGTGCCGGAAAACACCACGATCATGGATGCCGCCAAACAGAACGGAATCGTGATTCCGAAGCTCTGCTATTTGAAGGGCATCAATGAAATCGCGGCTTGCAAGGTCTGTGTCGTTGAGCTTGAGGGCAAAGAGCGTTTGATCACTTCCTGCAACAATGTCTGCGAGGAGGGCATGGTCATCTACACGAACAGCCCGAAGGTTCGTAAGAACAGACGCACGAACGTAGAACTCATTCTTTCACAGCACAACAATCAATGTGTAGCTTGCCCGAGAAGCGGCAACTGCAGTCTTCAGAAGATGGCCAACGATCTGGATATTCGCGAGATTCCGTTCCATTATTCGTCGAAAAGACGTCCGTGGAACAATGAATTTCCGCTTATTCGTGATTCTTCGAAGTGCATTCAGTGCATGCGCTGCGTCCAGGTCTGCGACAAGGTGCAGACGCTTTCGGTATGGGATGCAATCGGTACAGGATCCCGTACGATGGTTGAAGTCTCGGGTCTCCGCAAGATCGAAGATGCTTCCTGTGCTCTTTGCGGCCAATGCATCACGCATTGTCCGGTCGGTGCGCTCCAGGAGAGAGACGACTCGGAGAAAGTCTGGGAGGCTATCGAGGATCCGAACCGCGTGGTCGTTGTCCAGGTTGCTCCGGCCGTCAGAACGGCATGGGGCGAACAGCTCGGCATGAAGCCGGAGGAGGCGACGGTCGGCAAGATCATGGATTCGCTGAAGCGCATGGGTGCCGATTATGTCTTCGATACCGTATTCTCGGCTGACCTCACCATCATGGAGGAGGGTAACGAGTTCATCAAGCGCTTCACGGGCGGTGAGCTCAAGGAGCATCCGATGTTCACCTCCTGCTGTCCGGGCTGGGTACGCTTCGCGAAGTCGCAATATCCGCATCTCGTCCCGTATCTGTCAACGGCCAAATCACCGCAGCAGATGTTCGGCGCCGTGATGAAGACATACTTCGCTAAGAAGATTGGGGTCGATCCGAAGAATATCTACACGGTATCCGTTATGCCTTGTGTTGCGAAGAAGGCCGAGCGTGAGAAGGAACTCTTCTATGAAGAGTATGCCGGTCACGATATCGATGCGGTCATCACGACGAGAGAGCTTGTCCACATGATTCGCAGCGCCCACATCAGTCCGGAGACCTTGGTCGATATTCCGAGCGACAGCCCGATGCATGAGGGCACCGGTGCCGGCGTCATCTTCGGTGTCACCGGCGGCGTTATGGAAGCTGCACTCCGTACGGCTTATGCGGTTATCACCGGCAAGAATCCGGATCCGGATGCCTTCCGTGCCGTTCGCAGCACCGGCTTCAATGCGAATGACGGCGTTCAGGAGACGGAAATCGATATTAACGGTATCACGGTTCGCGCAGCCGTTGTCAGCGGTCTCGGCAATACGAGACGACTCCTCGACAAGATGGAGCGCGGAGAGGTTCAGTACGACTTCGTCGAAGTCATGGCTTGTCCGGGAGGCTGCGTCGGAGGTGGCGGTCAACCGATTCATGACGGTGAAGAGTGCGCATTCGAAAGAGGCAAGGAACTCTACGAACTCGATCGCAATTACAATATTCGCTTCTCGCATGAGAATCCGGATATCATCAAGCTGTACGATGAGTTCATGGAAGAGCCGCTTTCACATAAGGCGCATATGCTGCTCCATACGGAACACTAGTTGTTCAATGACATACAGCATCATGAGAAAGACCTCGCAGGGAATCCTGCGAGGTCTACTTTGTTTGCTGTGATTTCTTTCAGAGAAGGAGAAGTCTTAAGCAGCGTTCTCTGCCGGCGGTTCCGGTGTCTCTCCGCCGCCCGAGGTACCTCCTCCGCCTTCGGTGGAGCCACCGCCGCCCGTCGAACCTCCGCCTTCGGTAGTACCGCCGCCGGAAGAGCCGCCCGTCGAACCTCCGCCTTGGCTGCCGCTACCGGACGAAGAAGGCTTCTTGGAAGTATCCTTTTCCTTGTCTTTATCCTTATCCTTGTCCTTGTCTTCGTCGGTTTTGACCTTATCGACCGAAACGCGGCCGGTATTGGTTCCTGTCGTATAATATTCGCCGCCGCTGTAGATGACATTGCTCGGTCGGGCCTTATAAGAACCGGTGAGCGCGGCAGGAATCTGGTTCATGATGCGTCCCCAGAGTCTTGCAGACATATAGGACATGGACGAAAGTCTGATATTGACGTCCGTTCCGATCCAGAGGGAAGCAGCATAGGTCGGCGTGAAACCGTCGAACCAAATGTCGTAATTCTGGTCGGTCGTACCTGTCTTACCTCCGGCAGCAACACCGCTGGTGGCAGCCGGGGTACCGAGTCCGTTCGTGACAACGGATCTCAGCATATCGGTCATGATCCAGGCGACACCTTCGTCAAGAACCTTGGTGCCTTCCGACTCGGCTGTGAGAAGCGTCTTGCCGTTACGATCCGTAACCTTCGTGTAGGAAATCGTGCTTTGACGAACACCGCCGTTCGGGAAGGTGGCATAAGCTTGCGCCATCTCGAGAGGGATGGCTCCCTTCGTCATACCTCCGAGTGCCAGTGCGGCGGAGTTCATATCGCTGACCGAGCCCTCGGTGACGACGGTCGAGAGACCGTATTTCTCCAGAAGATCTGCGGAGAACTCGTTGCCGACCTGCAGCTGAATCTTTACAGCAACGGTGTTGATGGATTGCTGAAGCGCTTTTCTCATGGTAACGGCACCGGAGAAGGAGCGGGTGGAGTTCTGCGGCCAGGTTTGACCGTTAAAGGTCATCGGTTCGTCGATGATGACGGAGCTGGCAGTCAGATAATCGCCGTAATACTTCGTTCCCTGCTTGTCATGACCGGTGTTGACAAACGGCCACTTCTGTCCCTTCGATTGAAGCTCATAACTCTTCTGAAGGGCAGCGCTGTAGACGCTGAGCGGCTTGATGGAGGATCCCGGCTGACGCGGGTTGAGTGCACGGTTATAGAGTCTCGAACCGGTCTGGTTGCGTCCGCCGACCATGGCCTTGAGTTCGCCCGTGCCGACTTCGACGATGACCATGGCCGCCTGCGGCTGAATGGTCTTCGGGTTCAGGGAATAAGCATCCCGGTTGATGATGACGGTGTCACCGCTGATGGTCAGAAGACCTTCATAATCCTTGAAATAATCCGCGGAGATTACCAGGTTGTCCTCGTCATCCAGCGTCTTATATTTTGCCGGAATATTGATATAACCGCCGGAGTAGATATAGAGAACACCTTCCTCCGATGTATAGATCTGCTTGAACTCCAGGCTGTAATCCGTGACGCCCTTTACTTTCGTCGTATAGATATTCAGACGGTGTCCGCGCTTGACGGTGACGGAACCGTCCTCGTTGACGGTGACTTCGGAAGCGTTCAAGACGAATTGGTTATCCGCATTGAACATGTTCGAGTATTTATACAGCATGATGTTGCCCGAGGAATCGAGGATGTTGCCGCTTCCGTCCGTGCGAATGTTCGTCAGCGTAGGGAAGTTCGATGCATCCTGGAATTCCTTCGTGATGACTCTCTGTGCGGTCGAATCCATGGTGGAGTAGATATTGAGACCGCCGGTATAAATCATGCGTTCCGCATCGGCTGCCGAGAGGTCATACTTCTCCATCAGGTCCTCGGTGACCGCATCGACCATGTATTCTTTGAAATAAGAATAGGCATTCTGGTTGTTGCTGATATCCGGATCGATGAAGTCGATGAGGTCGAGATCCTTGTTGGCTTCGTAATCCTCTTTGCTGATATAACCCTGTTCATACATGAATTTAAGGCAGGTCTGACGGCGATTCTTCGCGACATCGTTCGCTACATAGGTGTCCGGGTTACGGGCGATGATGTTCATCGTATCCTCCGTGACGTTTCCCGGAGCCATGTATTTAATAAGCGCATACGTATCCGGAGCCTGCGGGAGTGCGGCCAGGGAAGCGCATTGAACGAGCGTCAAATCCTTCGGATCCTTGGAATAATACGTATGGGCGGCATTGTAGATGCCGTAGTTGCCGAATCCGAAATAGACGGTGTTCAAATAAGCTTCGATGATCTCTTCCTTGGAAAGAGCGCGCTCAATCTGGCTCGCATAATACATCTCGATGATTTTTCTCTTGATGCTGCGCTGGCTCTTGATATCCGGCAGATAGACATTGCGGGCGAGCTGCTGGGTAATGGTACTCGTACCGCTGACATTGCCGGAGGAGAAGATAGCCTGGAAGACGGCGCCGATCATTCGTGTCCAGTTGAAGCCGTGGTGATCCCAGAAGGTCTTGTCTTCGAGAGCAACGAAAGCGTTGATCAGATTCTCCGGGAGATCCTCATAGCTGACCAGCTTACGGTCCTGATCGTAATAGACCGAATCGACTTCGTTACCTTGGTCGTCATAGATGATCGAGCTCTGTGCTACGGTGTCGTAGATGTTCTTCGGATTGATTTTCGGTGCCGAGGTGATGACGACAAAGCTGTAAACGAGAGCGATGAGGGCCATCACAACGCCGAGAACAAAGAGGTCTCGAATGACCTTCTTGATGCTGACCTTTGTCGGCTTGTTCTTGATGGTCTTGCCGTTCTTCTGATAGGTTGCGCCGAGAGACGGATCGTAATCCGGATTGTCCTTCAGGAATAGACGGTACTTGAGGGATTTCTTCTGCTTGCCCTTCGAAGCACGACGGGACTTCTTGGCTTGATCCTTCTTGTCACGCTTGCTGCGGCGTCTGCCGCCCGTCTCGCTGTCCGCCTTCTCGGACGAGGCACGATCCTTCTCGATGTAAGTTTCGAGATCGAGTGAAGTAAGCTCTTTGTCTTGGGGTTCATCGAATTGAGAAAGAAATTCGTCGATCTCTCGATTGTTCTTGGAGCGGTGCTCTTTGTCAGTTCTCATCGATAGTCCTCCTGCATCCTCGGATGCCGATATAATGTAAAAATTAAATGCTTTATAATGAAAGTCAAATTCTGAACTATTATATCACAGTTTTCTTGAATAGAATATGCAGATGCATTTTTGAAAGTATAATTTTTCGTACGAAATCGAAGAGGGGAGTTTACACCGTTCTTACATGATACAGATTGTATTTATCAAACAGACCGTTTAGAATAAGAAAGATATTGTACCGCTTAATGGAGGTTCATTCATGAAATTATTGAAAAAGTTCACGAAGCAAGAGATCAGCTGGATGATGTACGACTGGGCAAACAGTGCGCATTCGGTCATTGTTGTCACGATTCTGCCGATCTTCTTCGATACGGTAGCGGCGAATACATCCGATACGGCATCCAGCATGTCGACCTGGGGTTATGCGACCAGCATCGCAATGGCCATCGTCGCTTTGGCGGCGCCTTTCCTCGGAGTTTTCGGCGATATTCGAGGGATGAGAAAGAAGCTCTTTGCCGTCTTCATGCTTCTCGGTGTCCTGTCCGTTCTCGGCCTTTCGCTGACGCCGGGTATGGACTTCACATCGTCGACCGATAAGGCCGATGAGGTCGCGATGCTCATCCTGGTATTCTATATCCTGAGCACGATCGGCTTCGATACCTCCTGCATTTATTATGATGCCTTCCTGACGGATATCACGACAGAGGACCGCATGGATTCGGTCTCGACCCTGGGATACGGACTCGGCTATCTCGGCGGCTCGACCATTCCGCTGATCATCTTCCTGGTCATGAATGCGGTCGGTGTTCCGATGCTCACGTCGCTCACGGTCATTTTCGTCATCACGGCGATTTGGTGGTTCAGCTTCAGTATTCCGCTCCTTCGCAACTGCGAGCAGAAGTCGGGCAAGCCGTATGAGAAGGGCGATATTGGTCGCAATCTCCGCGGCGTCTTCTATACCATTCGCGAAATCGGCGCCGATAAGCCGATGCTCGTCTTCATCATCGCTTATTTCTTCTATATTGATGGTGTCCATACCATCATCAATATGGCGACGAGCTACGGCACGAATCTCGGACTGGATTCGGCGGGTATGCTCCTGGCACTTCTCCTGGTTCAGGTCCTCGGCCTGCCTTTCTGCCTCCTCTATATGAAGCTGGCAGAGAAGTTCGGAGCACGAAAGATGGTCGGCGTCGGAATTTGCGTTTACATGTTCATCTGCATCTTCGGCTTCTTTATGGACAGCCTCTGGCAGTTCTGGACGCTTGCCGTTCTCTGCGCCACGAGCCAGGGCGGTATTCAGGCGCTTTCCCGTTCGATGTTCGGTAAGCTGATTCCGGACCGCGACCGCAGCGGCGAATTCTTTGGCTTCTTCGATATCTTCGGTAAGTTCTCGTCGATTCTCGGACCGGCGATGGTCGGATTTGTCAGCTCGTTCGTCTCGGCGAGAATGCTTGAAGCGAAGGGCCTGACGGCGGCTACGGCCACGACGGCGCAGATGGATGCCATTCACGCATCGGCAGGTCAATACGGTATTCTGTCAATTATTCTCATCATCTTCTTCGGTGCGGTGCTCTTCTTCTTCGTTCTGCCGCGCACGCTGAAGGGCGATAACAAGCGGATTTAAGGAGGGAATATGCCGGAAGGTTATACACATGTTCGCATCGCCAAAAATGCCGCCGAAGCGGCGGCGCTTCTTATCAACCATCCGGAAGCCTTCGCCTGCGGAGCGAACGGTCCCGATATCTTCTTTTTCTTCGAGGTCTGGAAAAGCGGCCGAAAACGCCGATTCGATCTCCCGGAGCTCGGGAACCGGATGCATGAGGAGCAGACGGGCCGCTTCCTTCTTGCGCTGATGCGTCATGCGAAGACGGAAGCGCAGCAGGAATTCGCTCTGGGCTTTCTTTGCCATTATGCAACGGATACGGTGATTCATCCCTATGTTACGGCGATGACAGAGGAGGGCATGCCTTACGGCGGTCCGGGCGGGCACGGATATCTCGAGATTGCGCTCGCATCGAAGCATCACGAGGAAGATTACGGAGATCCGGTCATTCCTTCGGATCATGCGAATCCGATGCCTCCTTCGGCGGAAATGGAAGAACTCGCGGACCTTCTTCACGATTCGCTCGCGGAGGCATATCATCTCGAGGTGAAGAAGGAATGGATCGTGAAATCCTTTCAGGACATGCATTTCGTGAGAAGCTTCTTCACGAGCCGCCACGGATTCATGCGCAGCCTCTACGGCATTGCGGAGCGTTTCATCGGCGGGAAGGGCTTTATTACGAGTCATGTTTCGCCGCTGAAGCTGTCCCGAGACCTCCCGGAGCGATGGGTGGATCCGGTGGACGGGGAAGAGCGCACGGACTCACTTGAGGATCTTGTCCGCTCGGCGGAAGAGCGCTCGGCTTATTTCATGAAGGCGGGCAAGCGTTACTTCGCCGACCGAGAGGAGGAAGCGCTTCGGAAGACGCTCGGTTCGATGAGTTATACGACCGGAAC
This sequence comes from uncultured Eubacteriales bacterium, assembly GCA_949286985.1. Classification (GTDB taxonomy): domain Bacteria; phylum Bacillota; class Clostridia; order Peptostreptococcales; family Anaerovoracaceae; genus Mogibacterium. The sequence continues at coordinate 76,995 of CASEEM010000004.1, read as the reverse complement.
GGAGACGGAGGAATCGGCCGGTTAAAGGAAGAGATGGAACGCTTTCGTTTCGTGATGATGCACATAGATTCAGTTTCTCTAAAGTAAAAGGCTTGCCTGAGATGACTCGGGCAAGCCTTTTTTTTCGCGACGATGATGATAATGAATATCGATCAAAATTGATTCAGGATACCGCTTCTGTCGCTCGAAGCGATGATATTCATGATGGTATTCGTGGCCCGGATGGAGGTGGAGGAGTCACCTTCCGGGAGGGCGAGGTGGATGATGGCCGCTTCCGGCTGCTTAGCGTGGAGGATGGACATGGCATTGAAGCCTTTGTCTTCCTCTTCTTTGATGACGATGTTCTTGGCATCGACGCTGTTCATCTTGCTGAAGAGGGCCGTAAAGCGGTGGAGGAGGTCGTCGGCGGTATCCTCCGCGCGGTAGGACGGATACGAGCGCAGGATGCGGAAGGGTACATCGGCGAGGTTGGCCGCTTTGCGATTGTCCGATTCGATCTCGTTCAGGATGGTTTCGTTATAAGCGGAGGTCGTCATGGTGAGGACGAGCGAGCCGTCGCTGTAATAGAGCTGTTCGATGCTGTTGATACCGCAGGTCTCATTCGGCTCAAAGCCCTTCGGTGCTTCACCGAAATCCTCGAAGGCGTACTTGCCGTCCTTGATGAGATAGAGGAGGATGTTGAATTTGTCGATGGCCTCCGGGTCGAGAACGACGGAAGGAAGCTGACTCTCATCCTCGATGACCTCGTAGGAATAGGTCGGCTTCGTCTCTTCGTCCTTCATATTATCATTAAAGGCTTCAACGCGCTTATCGAGATAATTGATGATATCTTCCTCTTCCGAGAAGTCGGCGAGGACGGTGAATTCGATGGAGGAAGGATACATGCTTCCTTCATTGCCGACCTTGAGATCGCCGATCTCAAAGCTCAGGGTCTTCGACTTCAGCCAGGAGAGTACGGTGTTCATGAGCTGGATCGGATTGTTGCCTGCCTTGATGGAAGCATCGGCTTCGCCGGTCGGAAGGCCTTCAATCTTGATCTTGAATCCTGTGTTGAGCGTGCGCGTCTGCATCTCGCAAGGGATGGAGTAGGAGATGCGGTTCGCCGCATAAGAATTGGAGGAGAGGTGGAGGCTCGATTCCGAAGAAAGGTAGATGATATCGGAATCGGCAGGGAGGGAGGAGGTATCCAGTCCGGCGGCGCCTTGATGATTGCCTCTCGAATTGTTTAAGAAGACGACGATGGTATCTCCGGCATTCTCGATCTGCTGCTTGGCGACAGACTGTGCTGCGGCGATGGCGGTGGCCTGTGTCTTCGCCGTACGATAATTATAATCGACGCAAACGACAGTCGGCTTCGACGTCGTCAGGGCGGAGGCGTTCCGCGCAATGATGATATTCTGTGCGCTGTCAGTCGTGAACAGGACATTCTCTTCCGATGCCCAGTTCTTGAGATAATCCATCATATCCTGATTGGATGTGAAGCCCTCGGCGGCAGTTTCCAGCTCTTGGACATAGCTGCGATAAGCCTTCTTATCGACCATGTTCATCTTCTGAAGGACGAAAAAGAAGAGCGTGATCAAGACGATGATGATGACGATGATGCTGATCACTGTAGTATTGCGATTGAGAGGTTTGTTGATCTTTATCATGGAATCTCCTTCGAGGAAAGGTTGTTTTGACATATTCTTCTGTATTATACTCTTGTTTCGGAAGACACACTTGTCTCTTCTGTGAAAAAATGTAAAAATAATACCGATTAGCGAAAAAATTTCTTGCTATTAAAGATAGCACTATGCTATAATATCCATTGCGTTATGAGAAAATGCATACGACAACAGACTGCAAGGAGGTGCGGCAAATGTCCAGAAAATGTGAAGTTTGCGGTAAGGGTCAGACTTCGGGAAACGCTGTTTCTCACTCGAACAGACATTCCAAGAGAAAATGGAATGCGAACATTCAGACGGTAAGAGTCAGTGAGAACGGTACGGTTAGAAAGGCAAACGTTTGCACGAGCTGCCTTAGATCCGGCAAGGTCAACCGTGCCATCTAGTGAATATACTCGGATTAGACTTTACTAAGACAGGTAAAATACAGCGCAGAGGCTTGGCTTCTGCGCTGTATTTATTTAGATATGGTATAATAGCGAGAAGAGATCAGTCTCATGGATCGGAGGTAGGAAGATGGCGGTTATCTTGCGAAATGAATTCGGTGTCGTTGCGGTGAACCGTCAGGTCGTGACGAAGCTCATCCTCGATGAAATGCTCGCGATGGAAGGGGAGCTCCTTCCTTGCACGAAGAGCGGTAAGCCGCTGAAGAAGAGCCGCTTCTCCGGATACGGCGACATGACGGATGCGATTGAGTTCACCGATGAACGGGGCGACGTCTGTCTGACTATATATTATCTGGCTTATCGCGGCGCGCAGATCCATGCGCTTTCGGATCGGCTTTTTGACCGCATCGTCCGTTCCTTCTCCAGATTTTCGTATGAAAAGTCCGTTGAAATGCGCGCGGTCTGCAAGGGCTTCCTCGGTGAAGTCAAATCGAAGAAGGACGGCGTCCAGAAGGATATCGTCCATGTACGCATTTTGGATCCGTCGGCACGTTCGAAGTAAGAGGGAGATATGACGATATTAGTGGATACAGCATCCGGAAGAAAGAAGCAGCTCTGCCTCTCCGATCCGTTGACCGCGCTCAGCGGTGTCGGACCGAAGAAGGCGGAGCGACTCGCTCATCTCGGCCTTCGGACAATCGGAGACTTGCTCGCTTATGCACCTTTTCGCTATCAAAATCGCAAGAACCCGATCTTGCTTCGGCAGGCACCGGACGGGAAGGATGTATTCCTTGCCGGAACCGTCGTCTCGAAGAAGAAGGATGCTTATGCGCCCGGGCGAAAAAGACGCTTTCGCGTCTTCCTGACCGATGATGACGGCGCCTTCTTTCAGGTTTGTTATTTCAATGCCGGATATCTCGATAATATCTTTGCCATCGGAACGAGGTATTATTTCTTCGGTCGCTTCAAAACGGATGCCAAAAGATATCGAACGATGTATCATCCGCATTTCTTTCGTCAGGAGGATGCGGAGTTCGGGATATTCCCTGTTTATCACAAGACGGAAGGCATCTCGGATGAATTCCTCATCGGCCTCGTGAAACAGGCCCTCTCGATGATCGATCCTTCCTATGACTGGCTTCCGGATGAGCTTATTCAGGGAAATGAGCAGCGAAAACCCATGCTGAATCTCTATGAGAGTTATCGCAACCTGCATTTCCCGGAGGATGAGAAGCATTATGGGTGGGCATGTTATCGCCTTCGGTATGACCGAATTTTCGCTTATGAATGCGCGCTGCTTGCGGCGAAGAAGGAGAGGGAGGCCGCCGGCACGAACGGGGCGGTAGAGCCGGTCTCCTTGGAGCCGTTTTTCGCTTCGCTGCCCTTTGAATTGACAGAAGGGAAGGAAAGTCAGAAGAGCGCCGTTCTCGAAATTGCCGAAGATCTGGCGTCTCCGGTGCCGATGAATCGCTTGATTCAGGGCGATGTCGGCTGCGGCAAGACGGCCGTGGCCGAAGCAGCCATCTATCTCACCGTTAAAGCCGGCCACCAGGCGGCATTTATGGCTCCGACGGATCTCTTGGCGCGTCAGCATGCATCCTCTCTGGCAAAGGCCTTTCAGCCGTTCGGATTTCGCATCGGTCTCCTTGTCAGCTCGATGAAGAAGAAAGCGAAGGAAGAGCTCCTCACAGCTCTGGAGCAGGGGGAGATGGATGTCGTTGTCGGTACTCATGCACTCTTACAGGAGGATGTTCTCTTTCATGATTTAGCGCTGGTGGTTACGGATGAGCAGCATCGATTCGGCGTCAATCAGCGCCGCATCTTGACAGAGAAAGCGACGAGACCGAACGTTCTCGTCATGTCGGCGACACCGATTCCGCGCACGCTGGCTGCCACGGTCTACGGGGATATGGATTATTCCGTGATCACGGCGATGCCGGCGAATCGCTTCCCGATTGCCACGCAGGCGGGCGGGAGAGAGTCGCGCAATCGATATTATCAGATGGTTCGCGAGGAGCTGATGAAGGGCCACCGCGCCTATGCGGTGGCTCCGACAATTGACGGAGAGGATGAGGACGGTTTCGGTCTTACGGCCGTTGAGAAGCTGTATGAAGAATTGAAAGGGAAGTTCCGAGACTTCTCGGTCGGACTCCTTCACGGTCAAATGAAGAAGGACGAGAAGGAAGCGACGATGCGGCGATTTGCAAACGGTGAAATTCAGCTTTTGGTCGCCACGGTCGTCATTGAAGTCGGCATCGATATCCCGGAAGCGACGGTCATCGTCATCGAGAATGCTGAGCGATTCGGCCTCGCGCAGCTGCATCAGCTTCGAGGACGCGTCGGCCGCAGCGACCGTCCGTCGTATTGCCTTCTTCTCTCTTATTCTTCGGGGCAGCAGGCGAAGGAGCGCATGCAGGCGATGGTGGAGCTCCGAGACGGCTTTGCCGTCAGCGAAAGAGATCTTCTGCTTCGCGGAAGCGGAGACCTCACGGGAACGCTGCAGCATGGCGCCCTTCCGTCGATTATCGAAGATCAACTCAGGGATCCTCTTATCACCGAAACCGCGCGAGACGATGCGGAGCAATTGATGAACGGAGCCTTCCGAGCATATGATGAAGGAGAGCTCCTTCGCCGCATGGATCGTCTCGGTGAAACGGATTACAGTCATGTGATTTGATTGGGATTTCAAAGAAAGGAATATCTTATTCTATGAAAATCAACGCAGGAGAATTCAAATATCGCAAGCTTGCCGTGCCGGAGGGCATTCGTCCGACGACGGAGAAGGTCCGCGAAGCGGTTTTCAGCATGATTCAATCGTATACGCCGGACGCGGTCGTATTCGATCTCTTCGCCGGCTCCGGTGCGCTCGGACTGGAAGCGCTCTCGCGCGGTGCCTCGCAGTGTATATTTAATGAAGGAAATCGACGGAATTATCGCGTCCTCCTGGAGAATATCAAGAATTGCAAAGCGGAGAGCCGCTCGAAGGCGCTGAATTATGATTTTCGAAAGGCTCTCCTTTTTCCGCACGAAAAGTTGGACATCCTCTTTGTCGATCCGCCGTATGCTTCCGGTTATTATGAAGAAATCTTCGAGACCGTGGCAAGGGAGGGGCTGCTCTCGGAGGACGGCATCATTGTCGCAGAGCATCTTTACGATAATCCATTATCCGTCGGAGATGATTATGAGTGTCTGAAGTCCAAGAGGTATGGCACCATTGCCGTCGAAATCTTCCGACTTCGCTAAAGCGGTTGCATAATCGAAAGCCATTTGATATTATGATTTAAAGTTTAAGGAGATTATTATGGCCAGGACAGCGTTATACGCAGGTTCCTTCGATCCGATTACGAACGGTCATCTGAACATCATTGAACGCGCTTCACGGATGTTTGATTCTCTTACCGTCGGGGTGATCGATAATGCTTCGAAGAAACCGCTCTTTTCATTAGAGGAACGTTGCGCCATCGTTCGCAAGGTTACGGAACATCTGCCGAATGTCAAAGTAGACACCTTTCGGGGGCTTTTAGCCGATTACGTGAACGAGCATGAGTTTCAGGCAGTCATCCGCGGTCTTCGTGCGACCTCGGATTTCGAATATGAGATTCAGATGGCTCAGATGAACGCACGGCTGTACAAGCACGGAACTGAAACCGTATTCTTGATGACCGATCCGCGTTACTCTTTCATCAGTTCTTCGCTGATCAAAGAGGTGGTCTCCTTCGGCGGCGAGGTCACAGGTCTTCTTCCGGAATATGCCGACGAATGCGTACGGAAGAAGATGAATGATAATAATAGGTAGTATTAGGAGGACAGACAAATGAGTGATGCATCGATTCGTGTAATGGCTTTTCTGGACGAATTGGAAGAGATTATTGCTAACGCATCGAAGGTTCCTTTCTCGGAGAAGGCTATCGTCGAGTCGAATGAGATTCAGACCATCATCGATGATATGCGTGCAGCAATGCCGCATGACATCCAGCAGGCGAAGTGGATCAAGGACGAGCAGGATCGCATTTTGAACGAGGCCAGAACCGAATATGACAAGATTATCGTTGCTGCGAAGAAGCAGGCGGAATACCTTGTCGAGAATGATATGATCAAGAAAGAAGCGGAGAAGCGTGCGGCTGCTCTCATCTCGGAGGCAGAAAATCACAGCAGATATATCAAGCTTCGTTCTTATGAATATATCGATAAGCTTCTTTACGATATGCAGAATGATATCGGCAGACTGGCCGGTGAATATATTCAGCCGATGAACGACTTCTTCATTCAGACCATCAACGATCTCAACGGCAAGGTTAATAACAACCGCCGTGAGATGAAGGACCTCTCGGAGAAGCTCGCGAACGGTTACGAATCGACCGAGGCTTCAGAAGAGAAGGAGCAATAAGCCTTGTCTGTTATCGGCATCGTTGCGGAATACAATCCGTTTCATGAAGGGCATCGCTACCAGATGGAACAGGCGAAGGCGCTTCTCGGAGCGGAGGGTGTTGTTGTTGCCATGAGCGGCGATTTTGTCCAGCGAGGCGAGCCGGCTCTCCTTAGTAAGTGGGAGCGGGCGCGAGTCGCGGTTGAATGCGGTGCGGATCTCGTCTTTGAGATTCCGCTCCGAGGATGTCTCGGCGATGCCGGCATCTTCGGTGAAGCCGGTGTTCGGACGCTTCTCGCTACGGGCCTTGTGACGCACATGTCTTTCGGATCGGAAGCAGGGGAGCTTTCGATCCTTTTTCGTGCAGCGAAACGGATGGAGAATGAGGAATTTCAAAGAGAGCTTCGCGAAGCGCTGGATCGGGGACTGAGCTATCCTGCTGCGCAGGAATCCGCATACCGGAAGCTCTACGGTGCGGATGCAGGGGAGGATCTTCCCGTGATGCGCTCTCCTAATGACCTCTTGGCGCTCTCTTATCTCCGTGCGCTGATTCGTGCGGCTCACGAGACCGGGGAGGAAAAGCTTCCGCTCGTACCGCTGCCGATTCGGCGAAAGGGCGCTTCCTATCATGAGAATTCTCTCAGGAAAACCTTCGCCAGCGCATCCGGAATTCGGCAGGCGCTGTTCGAAGGTGCTCCGAAGGAGTCGTGGGGCGGCTTTGTTCCGGATACGGAGATCCCGTCGCTCCTTCGCGTTGCTCCGAAGCTTCGTGAGGCGGAAGATAGATATTTCCTGATGATTCAGGGACGTCTCCTCACCATGGACGAAAAGGAGGCCGGAGAGAGGTTGGACCGTTATCCGTCCGGAGGCGAGGGGATCGGCAATCGCCTTCGAAGAGAAGCCTTTTTCGCTCGGAGTACCGAAGATCTGATCAAGCGTGCCAAATCATCGAGATATACGTATACGCGGATCTCTCGGCTTCTGGCGCAGACGCTCCTGGACCTTCCGCGAAAGGAGGATGCTCCGCAGGACCACGGGACGCAGCCATCCTATCTGAAGCTTCTCGCGGCTTCTTCGCGCGGACGGAGAATGCTCCGGGAGCGAAAGAAGGAACAGGATCCCGGGCTCCCGATTCTTACGAACGAGAGCAGGCAGAGCGAGCTTTTGACGGAAGAAGGGCTGCTGCAGCGCCGGGAATCGGTGCGAGCCTCGAATATTCGCAATCTCCTCTATCGGGAAGACCTTTATGCGGCTTCGGATTATGTCTCCCATCCGTATTTAGCGGATGATGAAGAAACAGACCCTAAATGTTGAGATTTTATTTGACATGAGTCCTTTGGGTGTATATAATTACTAGTTGTAACGCGAAATTAAGAAATTTTAGCAGATAAATCTACGAAGGAGGTGTCGACAATGGCAGTACCTAAGAGGAAAACATCGAAAGCGAAGACCAGCAGCCGCAAGTCTGCAAATATGAAGATGAGCACTCCGGGACTTTCTACGTGTCCTCAGTGTCATGAGCCTAAGCTTCCGCACAGAGTATGCCCGAATTGCGGTTATTATGATGGCAAAGACGTCGTTAACGCTGAATAATTGACGACTCCTTCATTTGGAAGAACGCTTTGGATCCGAACTTTGTTCGGATCTTTTTTTATCGAAAAAGGGAAGGAAGAAGGCTGTTCCGAGGCGGCTTCGGTTTTGCATTCAATCCTATATCTAGTGTATAATAATATGATTGATGAGAATTATTGAAAGCAGGAGAAATATGGCTACGGAGACGAAGAAGAAATCGAATGCAAAGAATAAGACGACCTCGTCAAAGAGTACGAAGTCTGCGGCGAAAAAGCAGCCCGCCTCGAAGGCTGCTCCCAAGCGCGCTGCTGCTCCGACGGAGGAAGAGCTGCTTCGCATGCAGGAAAGCCGCAAGAATCGCAAGAGACTTCATGACGAAATCAGCGGACTGATCCTTTTTGCAATCGGTGTTTTTTTGGTGTTCACTACGCAGCTCAATACGACGGGCGCCTTCGGACGCGCCCTGCACAATGCCCTTGCCGGGCTTTTCGGGAGCATGATGTATCTTCTTCCGTATTTTCTCATTATCTGTGCAATCTGCTTATTCCTTCATAAATTCAGACATCTTACCGTCAAGACCTTTTCGCTCCTCTTCATCATCTACTTGATGTTCTGCTCGTTGAACGCTTATCTCTATATTGATATGAAGGATCTCGGGCTGGGATTTGCGGATCTTCGCTCGAATTATCTCGCATCCATAGACGGGGAGGGAGCCGGCGCCGTCGGCATGGAAATTGCCAATCTGGCTGTTAAGATTCTCGGTAAGCCGGGACTCATCATCTTCTCCCTCACGGTGATCGTCATCTGTCTTCTCCTCGTCATCAATACGCCGGTTTCGCGTCAGATCTCAATGATGAAAGAAAAGAGAGAACGCAAGAGACTTCTTCGCGATGCCCGTGATATGGAGACGGCACGTCAGGAAATTGAAATGGCAGCTCTTCGGGAAGAAGCGGCGACGGAGACCAAGAAGCCGCTTCCGCCGAAGGGCTCGGTCGAAGAAGCCGTATGGCGAACCTCGGACGGTTATAAGCCTTTCTCCGAGCTTCCGACACCGATTACGGAGACGTCGACCGCGAAAGCACCGCTTGCCGGCGGTGCAGACCTTCCGGTCTTCGAAGAAGGCCGTCGCCCGGCGAAGGAGAAGCCTAAGAAGCGCTTCTCGCTTTTCGGTCGTTCCAAGAACGAAGAGGCATTTCCTGCCGCAGGGTCTCGTGAACCGGGGACGCAGCTCAGCGGCACACAGCCGGTCCATGCGACAGGCGTTAAGAAGGAAGAGGCTTGGAAGGATCAATTTATGAATTTCCTTAATTCGGAGGATCGACGCGCCTTCCATGATGAAGGCGGCGATTTTTCGCATGCAAAGGATGAAATCCCGCTTCCGGATGCAGGGCCGGGCCTCCCGACGGTCGGCAGCATCAACGATCTCTTCTCGCATCCGGCAGCAGCATCCGTCGGAATCGGACTCGATGTGGCTTCGGCCGCTTCTGATGCCGCCTTTTCGCTGACGCAGGAGAACGGGGCCTCGGCTTCGGAACCGGATGAGGCGACAGAGCGGACGAGTGCCGAACGGCTCAAGGCGGCGAAGAAAGAAAATGCACCGACGCCGGAGGATGATGCGGAAATCCTGAAGGAAGTGGAGCAGGGGTCGAAAAAGAGGAATGCTGTTTATAAGCTTCCGCCGCTTCGTCTTCTCCATCCGCCGAAGCCTCGGAAGGCAGCTGCCGGACCGCAGCAGCTTCAGGAGCGGGCGCGTCTTCTTGAGACGACGCTCAATAATTTCAATGTCGATGCCCATGTCATCAATGTGACTCAGGGCGCTTCGGTTACGCGTTACGAGGTGCAGCCGGCGGTCGGTGTCAAGGTCAGCAAGATCACGAACCTTGCCGACGATATCGCCCTCAACATGCGGGCAAAGAGCATCCGCATCGAAGCACCGATTCCGGGGAAGGCAGCGGTCGGCATTGAAGTCGAGAATACGGAGGCATCGCCGGTTCTCGTATCGGAGCTGATTGCATCGAAGGAATTTCAGGAAGCGAAATCGAAGATTTCTTTTGTCGTCGGTAAGGACATTGACGGGAATAATATCGTTGCCGATCTCCATGATATGCCGCACCTCTTGATTGCCGGTGCTACGGGATCCGGTAAGAGTGTTTGTATCAATACCATTATCACGAGCTTGCTCTATAAGGCGACGCCGGATGAGGTCCGCCTGGTCCTCGTCGATCCGAAGGTCGTTGAGCTCGGCAATTATAATGGGATTCCGCATCTGCTGATCCCTGTCGTCACCGATCCGAAAAAGGCAGCGGCCGCTCTGAACTGGGCTTGCCACGAAATGGATCAGCGCTACCGTGTCTTCGCCGAGAAGGGCGTCAAAGATCTGAAGTCCTATAATTCGCTTATTCGAACCATGGAGCCGCAGGCGGAGACTATGCCTGAAATCGTCATCATCATCGACGAGCTCGCCGACCTCATGATGACGGCTTCTTCGCAGGTTGAAGATGCCATCATGAGACTGGCTCAAAAGGCTCGAGCGGCAGGCATGCATCTCATCTTGGCCACGCAGCGCCCGTCGGTCGACGTCCTTTCGGGCGTTATCCGTGCGAACATTCCGTCCCGCATCGCATTCAGCGTCGCAACGCAGACGGATTCCCGCGTCATTCTCGATACGGGAGGCGCAGAGAAGCTTCTCGGTAAGGGCGACATGCTCTTTTCGCCGATTTCGAGGAATAAACCGCTTCGTGTTCAAGGACCGTTTATCACGGAAGAGGAGACGGCTCGTCTGATCGACTTTGTCAAGAAGCAGGCCGAAAGTTCGTACAGCGAAGAGGTGCTGGAGAATATCAGGGAGCAGCAGGATCCGGCGGCAACCGATAAAGTCGAGAATCCGGACGATGAGCTGACAGAGGAGGCAATTGCTTTCTTCCTTAAGCAGAAGCAGGCCTCGGTTTCGATGCTGCAGCGTCGTTTCCGTATCGGATATAACCGTGCAGCACGCATTGTCGATGAGATCGAACGTCGCGGTATTATCGGACCGCAGGATGGTTCGCGCGGTCGCCAGGTGCTGATGACGGAGGAAGAATATTACGGGAAAGAGGAAAAGTATGCGGAGTCGCCTGCAGAAAGCCTCGGCGACGCGGAGCTGCCGCCTCTGCCCGGAGAGGAGAATGATACCGAATGAGTGTAAAATTCTATATTGACACCCTCGGCTGTGCGAAGAATGAATATGATTCGCAGGTGCTGGCCGCCGATCTCTTGAAGAAGGGCGCAGCTATGACGACGGTTCCCGAAGATGCGGACATCCTCATCGTCAATACCTGCGGATTCATCGAAGCGGCGAAGAAGGAATCCATCGATCACATCTTTGCGATGGCGGATTTGAAGGGGGAACGGAAGAAACTTGTCGTTACGGGCTGCCTTTCGGAACGTTATCACAAGGAACTCGTACAGGAGATGCCGGAGGTCGATATCTTCGTCGGCGTCAATGAATATGATGACTTGGCATCCATACTGCTGGACGGAGAAAGCCACGCGACCGACCAGGTGCACGGGGAAGTGGAAGAGGTCCTGCCGTATCGGGAGCGTGTTTTGGAGGAAAACGCCTATACGGCGGTTCTTAAAATCGCTGAGGGTTGCAATAATTATTGCTCCTTCTGCGCCATTCCGAAAATCCGCGGTCCGTATCGCAGTATGAAGATGGAGGACTGTGTCCGTGCAGCCGAAGAGATGGCGAACCGCGGTATCAAAGAGCTTCAAATCATCGCCCAGGATACTTCGCAGTACGGAATCGATCTCTACGGAGAAAGGAATCTGCCGGAGCTCCTGAAGAAGCTCTGCCGTATTGACGGTATCGAGTGGATTCGCCTTTTCTACGTCTACGATGACGGCATCACCGACGAATTGATCGATGTCATCCGCGAAGAGCCGAAAATCTGCGAATATATCGATATGCCTATTCAGCATATTGCCGATCCTGTTCTGAAGAGAATGCGCCGCCATTCGACCGGGGACTCCATTCGCGAGACTGTCACGAAGCTTCGCGCCCGAATTCCGAATGTGCATATCCGGACGACGCTTCTCGTCGGCTTCCCGGGTGAGACCGAAGAGGACTTCGAGGCGTTAATGGATTTCATTCGCGAGTTCGAACTCGACCGCGTCGGCGTCTTCGCCTTCTCGGAAGAAGAGGGGACGCCTTCCTTCGAAATGGATGGGAAACTTCCGGAGGACGTGAAGGAAGAGCGGCGCGATCGCATCATGGAGCTGCAGGCGGATATCAGCCGCAAGCTCAATGAGAAGAAGATCGGTTCGACCTTCGATGTGATCATCGATGAGGTTCTTGAAGAAGGGCTTTATTCCGGCCGGACGCGTTATGATGCACCGGAAATCGATTGTGAAGTCACTTTCCGCGCTAAGGAAGGTTATGAGCCGGGAATGATCATTCCCGTAACTATTGTTAATGCCTTTGAGTATGATCTCGAAGGAGAGGAGGTTTCTTATGAATTTGCCTAATCAATTGACGGTGATTCGAATGATTGCCGTTCCGTTCTTCGTCGTCTTCTATATGAAGGAGTGGATGCTTGCGGCATTTATTCTCTTCATCGCAGCGTCGTTCACCGACTTGCTCGACGGTAAGATTGCTCGCGCGCGCGGCCTGGTGACGAATTTCGGCAAAATCATGGATCCGCTCGCGGATAAAATCCTGGTGTACTCGGCTCTCTGCCTGTTCATCGAGGATGACATCATCCCAGCTTGGGCGCTGATTATCATTCTTGCTCGTGAGTTCACCGTCAGCGGCATGCGTACGGTTGCTGCTTCGGAGGGCACGGTTATCGCAGCAGGCATGAGCGGCAAGGTGAAGACCGTTCTTCAGATGATTGCCGTCTCGGTGCTGATTCTTGCAGGAACCTATGATGTTCTCATGATGCCGGGTATGGTCATCTTCTGGCTTTCGCTGGCTGCGACGGTTTATTCCGGTGTCGAATATATTGTGAAGAACAAGAGCGTCTTTTCGATGTAAAGGGGTCTACTCAATGGATGTAACGATTCTCGCCGTCGGGACGGAGCTTCTCTTCGGCCAGACGGTAAATACGAACGCAAGCTATCTTTCGAAGCAGCTGAATGACCGCGGATTCAATGTCATGTATCATCATGTCGTAGGGGATAATCCGAACCGCCTGAAAAGGCTGCTCATTCACTCGCTGGAGGATACGGATCTTGTCATTCTGACCGGCGGCCTCGGACCCACGCAGGACGATCTGACGAAGGAAACAGTAGCGGAGGTTTTTGGCCGTGAGCTTCTCTTCGATGAGGAATGCTACCGCCTGCTGGTGGAGCATTTTGAGCAGAGAGGGCGCAAAATGGCCGAGAATAACAAGAAACAGGCTTATATTCCGGAGGGAGCGACGGTATTTCATAATGATGCCGGCACGGCGCCCGCTTTTGCTATTGAAGCGGACGGCAAGTGTGCCATCTGTCTTCCGGGACCGCCGCGCGAGGTCTACTGGCTCTTTGATCACGGTGTATCCGATTATCTCAAACGATTCCATGAGAAGGAAATGGTCTATAAAGTCATCCGCACTATCGGAATCGGTGAATCAGATCTTGAGATGGTTCTCATGCCGCTGATCGACGGACAGGTGGATCCGACCATCGCCACATATGCCAAAGAAGGGGAATGCACTCTTCGCGTCGCTTCGCAGCGAGATACGAGAGAAGAGGCCGAAGAAGCGGTCGATGCGATGATTCGAGAAATCGACAAGCTCATCGGCGAATATATTTACAGTTACGAGGACACGCCGCTCAATGAAGTCGTGGTTCATCTGCTTCAAAAGTACTCACTCAATCTCACTTCGGCGGAATCGGCGACAGGAGGTGCTTTTGCAAAATCCGTCACGGACGTGCCGGGCGCTTCCGAAATCTTCACTCACGGATTTGTGACTTACAGTGCTGAAGCGAAAGAGGAAATCCTGGATGTACCGGAAGATATCATTTCCAAACTCGGTGTCGTCAGCAAGGAGGTGGCTTTGACCATGGCTGCCGGCGCACTCGAGCGTGCCGGCGCCGATATCGCAGTGGCGGTGACCGGATGTGCAGGGCCGACGGCCGATCCCGGAAGAGAGCCGGGAGAAGCTTATATTGCCTGGATGACGGGCGGAAGGCTTCCGAGCACGAGCTCCTGCATCCATATCGAAACGAAGCGGAACGAACGCAGGTGGAATCGCAATTATTTTTGCCTTCGCATGCTGAGCAGCGTGTATCGTGTTATCCTGAATGTCGAAAAAGAAGGGCTTCTTCCGATTCAGGGATAAAAGAGGCAAAAGAAGGGATCCCGAGTGCTTGCTCTTTCGGGAGAATCCCAGCATAATAGATTTATCTAACAGGAGATCAAGGAGATATCATGGCAACAAAGTCTACGAAAACGAATGTGAATTCGGAAGATAAGGAAAAGGCTCTTGCCGCGGCGCTGGATCAGATTCAGAAGCAGTTCGGTAAGGGCGCGGTGATGAAGCTCGGCGATGACAGCCTGCATCAGAATATCGGAGCGATTTCGACGGGTTCCATCAGCATCGACGTAGCAACGGGCATCGGCGGCGTACCGCGCGGCCGAATCGTTGAGATTTACGGACCGGAATCCTCCGGTAAGACGACGCTTACGCTTCATTGCATTGCCGAAGCTCAGAAGAACGGCGGCAAGGCTGCCTTTATCGATGCGGAGCATGCGCTGGATCCGGTTTATGCACGCAATCTCGGTGTCGATGTCGATGAGCTTCTCGTATCGCAGCCGGATACCGGTGAGCAGGCGCTCGAAATCTGCGATATGCTTGCTCGAAGCGGAGCGATCGATTTGATCGTTATCGACTCGGTAGCGGCTCTCGTTCCGAAAGCGGAGATTCAGGGAGAGATGGGCGATTCCCATGTCGGCCTTCAGGCACGCTTGATGTCGCAGGCTCTCCGTAAGCTTGCAGGTACGCTGAATAAGACGAACACCTGCGTCATTTTCATCAACCAGCTTCGTGAGAAGATCGGTGTCATGTTCGGCAATCCGGAGACAACGACCGGCGGACGTGCGCTGAAGTTCTATGCCAGCATGAGAATTGAGGTACGCCGCATCGAAGGTCTCAAGAAGGGTGATGTGGCTATCGGTAACCGTACCAGAGTCAAGATTGTCAAGAACAAGGTCGCTCCGCCGTTCAAGACGGCAGAGTTCGATATTGTTTACGGCAAGGGCATCTCGCTGCCGGGTGACGTTCTCGATACCGCCGTTTCGATGAAGTTGATCGATAAGGCCGGTTCCTGGTACAGCTATAAGGGTGAACGCATCGGACAGGGCCGCGAGAATGTCAAGGATTACTTCGAATCCAATCCGGAGGTCATGGAAGAAGTCCGTGCGAAGATCATGAGCGAGCTTCGCGGTGATGACCAAGCGGATGCGGAGGAAGCACCACTTCGCGTCGATGAGGATGGCGTCGTCATCGAATAATCGAAATCACGAAAATTGTTGACAAACCATGTTATTCATGGTATTCTTCAATGGTTAAACCGCTCGAAAAGGGTATATGGAAGCATGATCGGTTCGGTTTGGATCATGCACCCGGTGTCGGCGAGTCTTACAAATAGGAGGAATATTACATGTACGCAATTATTGAGACCGGTGGTAAGCAGTATCGTGTTCAGCCGAACGATGTATTCAAGGTTGAGAAGATCAATGCTGAGGTCGGCGAGACTGTAACGTTCGACAAGGTTCTTGCTGTCGGCGGTGATGAGTTCGTTGCCGGAGCTCCTTACGTTGAGGGATGCGCTGTTCAGGCTGAGGTTGTAGAGCAGGGCAAGAACGAGAAGGTTATCATCTTCAAGTACAAGGCGAAGAAGGATTCCAGAACGAAGAACGGTCACAGACAGCCATATACGATGGTTAAGGTTACGGCCATCGGCGAGAACAAGGCACCGGCTGCAAAGGCGGAGCCGGCAAAGGCAGAGGCCGCAGCAGACGTTAAGCCGTCTCTTTCGATGAAGAAGGACGAGCTCCTCGCTATCGCACAGAGCAAGGGCATTTCGGTTTCGTCCAAGGCTACGAAGGCAGACATTCTCGCAGCAATCGAAGAGAATTAATGACAGATCCGGACAGGAGGTGAAGATTCATGTCGAGTAAAAAGGGAGTAGGTAGTTCCAAGAACGGTCGTGATTCCGAGTCTAAGCGTCTTGGACTGAAGATCGGAGCAGGTCAGTATGTAACGGCTGGCAGCATTCTCATGAGACAGAGAGGAACGAAGTTCCATCCTGGCAACAATGTCGGTATCGGCGGCGATGATACGCTGTTCGCAAAGATTGACGGAACGGTCAAGTTTGAGAGATACGACAAGACGAGAAAGCAGATCAGCGTTTACAGCAAGGAAGCATAAGCTCTAAGGTCCTCTTCCGAGAGGACCTTTTTCTATTGTATGGATCGGAGCGCAATGCTCCGAAGAGAGGATCCGGTAAAGATACTATGTTTGTAGATCGAGCGGAAATACTCATCATTTCCGGTAAGGGAGGCGACGGTGCTGTCACTTTCCGCAGGGAGCCTTACGTTCCGGAGGGAGGTCCGGACGGCGGAGACGGCGGAGACGGCGGAAGCGTCATTTTTGAGGCGGATCGAAGTCTTCGTACTCTGATGGACTTCCGATATCAGCGAAAATATCAGGCGGAGAACGGTCAAAACGGTATGCGCAGAAAGCGTTTCGGCAAGGCCGGACAGGACCTGGTCATCAAGGTTCCGGTCGGAACGATGATCATCGACAAAGAGACCGGTCTTCTGATGAAGGATCTGGCGAAGGAAGGCGATCGTCTCGTCGCAGCGAAGGGCGGACGCGGCGGACGCGGCAATGTCCACTTTAAGAATTCCGTTCGCCAGGCACCGAATTTCGCGGAAGCAGGTACGGCGGCTAAGCAAAGAACCGTCATCCTGGAATTGAAGCTCATTGCCGATGTCGGCTTGATCGGATTCCCGAATGTCGGGAAATCCACACTTCTTTCGGTTGCGACGAGTGCGAAGCCGAAGATTGCGAATTATCACTTTACGACCATCGATCCGAATCTCGGCGTTGTCAACCTGTATGATAAGAGCTTTGTCATGGCCGATATCGCAGGCATTATCGAAGGCGCCCATAAGGGACTCGGACTCGGGATCAAGTTCCTGAAGCATATTGAACGAACGAAGGTCCTCATTCACGTGGTCGATATTTCCGGCGAAGAAGGAAGAGACCCGATTGAGGATTTTGAAAAGATCAATGCCGAGCTTCGGGAGTACGATCCGAATCTCCTGAAGAAGCCCATGATCGTCGCTGCCAATAAGGTGGATCAGCTGGAGGGCGAGGAGCAGCTGGAGCGCTTTAAAGCGCATTGCGAGGCGGCAGGCTGCAAGGTCTTCCCGATGTCCGCAGCCATCGGTGAAGGGGTTCAGGATGTCCTTCGTGAGGCACTTTATCAGCTGGAGCACTATGAAGAACCGGAGGTGGAAGAGATTCCGCTCTTCGATTTCGATCAGGATGAACACGGCGAAGAGTACCGACGCATTACGGGATACCGCGACGAGGACGGAGTCTATGTTCTCGAGGGTGAACAGCTTCTCAAGATTTTCCGTTCGACGAACTTCAACGATATGGGTTCCATGCGCTATCTCTATAAATATATCGTAAGCCGCGGAGGTATCGATATCCTAAAGGAAATCGGGCTGAAGGAAGGCGACACGGTTCGCATCGAGGATTATGAATTCGAATATGCCGACGATTAACGGTCCGGCATGAGAAGATCGGAATAATAGGTTCTTATGAAAAGAGACTGATGAAGCACCATTTGTGCTTCGTCCGTCTCTTTTGTTGTATCCACCCTTGAAACTGCAGTTGTTCGCCGATAACATGAGTTTACACTCATAAGGGGATCATGAAAGGGGAGAAAGGGCCGGGAAATATGAGACAGCGGAGGAATCAGAGCATTTCGTGGAGAGAGCGTTTGTATTCATTTTTTGAGAAGAATCGAAAGACGGTCTATAAGGCCGGGCTGGTCGTGTTGATCATGGTCTTGGCCTTGGGGTTTTATATCAAGCAGAGCTCGGCGGAATCTGTTATCCTCGAAGAAGAGAGTGAAGCAGCAGAGCTTGAGGAAAGCGCGGCGGACGGCCGCTTTTATGTCGACATCAGCGGAGCGGTGAATTCGCCGGGGGTCTATGAAGTGGACAGCGATACGAGGCTTTTTGAGCTGATTGACCTGGCCGGAGGACTTAAAAGTGAGGCCGATCTCGATGCCATCAATCGCGCGGACTTTTTGACGGACGGCCAGAAGGTCGTCATACCGAGCCGCAATCCGGAAGGCGATGCCGCTGCCGCTTCGGCCGGCTCGAGCGCTTCTTCAAGCGGCAAGATCAATATCAATACGGCGGATAAGACACTTCTGATGGAGATTCCGGGTATAGGAGAAGTTATCGCTTCTCGCATTATCGATTATCGAACCGAAACAAGATTTCAATCGATTGAAGATATTAAAGAGGTATCCGGAATAGGGGAAGCGACCTTCGAAAAGATGAAGGAATATATAACCGTCTGACGATTTTCGGTGAAAACCGGGCTTCGTACGGACACTCATGCGCCCTGAAAGGAGGCACCCGTATGTTGTATCAACCTTATTCCAAGTATGCTTCTAAAGGAGAGATTGTTACGGTCGGAGTTATCGATAAGGATTCCGGTTTTCGAATGATGATCGAGAAGCGTTTCTCGGAGAACAAGCGCTTCCGCGTGATTTTGAAGCAGGATTCACTGCCGGTCCGTTATGGGGATCTTCCTTGTGAGCTTCCGGATGTCTTGATTCTTCATCTCGATTATTTTCGCTGGGCTGTTCAGCTCTACGGAGACCCGACGGTGCAGGACGATAAGCTGCCGATCATCCTTCTCTTTTCGGAGAAGTCTTCGGAGGAGTTCCGGCGCTCCGGTATCTTTCCGTGTGTTTGGCATTGCAAAAGAGAAGAGTTCTATGCAGAGACGCTCTATTTTCACGTCATTCAAATGGTACAATTCGAAGAGGAGAACGGAGAGTTTCAGCACTCCTTTCAATATTATATTTTGAATGATTCCTTCGATCTGCCGGCTCGTTATATCTATGCAAAGGATTACCTCAGACGAATTTTTCTCCAATCCGCTTATTCAGAGCATGGTCAGGCTATCAGCTACTTATCCAATGTCGTTTTTCTCGCATCATCGAGACTCGATACAGGACTTAATATGACCGAGCTTTATGAAGAGGTAGGGGAGTATTACCATGTTTCGGGTGCTTCCGTGGAGAAGTGCATCCGTACGGCGACCGGGTCGGCGTGGAAAAGGTATCTTGAGGATCCCGCTCTCTATGCGAACAGTCCGATCTTCTGTCATTTTCATCGAAAACCGAAGAATATGGAGCTTGTCTACCGCTGTGCGATGATGGTGAAAAGCTTACTCTACATTGAAGCCCCTATAGAAAAGTGGTAAAATAAACTAAGTATCATCTAATTCTATGGGTTTTATGGGGGTATGGATATGCCGGACAGAAGAAAACTTAAGACCATGGACGGAAATACAGCAGCCGCACACGTTGCCTATGCTTTTTCCGAGGTAGCAGCCATTTATCCGATCACACCGTCGTCGGTGATGGCAGAGAATATTGACGCTTGGGCATCGAAAGGACAGAAGAATATCTTCGGAGAAGAGGTTCGTGTCGTTGAGATGCAGTCGGAAGGAGGAGCTGCCGGAGCCGTTCACGGTTCGCTCAATGCCGGAGCGCTGACGAGCACTTATACGGCTTCGCAGGGCCTTCTTCTCATGATTCCGAATATGTATAAGATTGCAGGCGAGAGACTGCCGGCGGTATTCCATGTTGCTGCTCGTGCGATCTCGACGCATGCTCTTTCGATCTTCGGCGATCATTCGGACGTCATGGCAACGAGACAGACGGGATTCGCTCTTCTCGCATCGAACAGCACGCAGGAAGTTATGGACCTCGCCGCTGTTGCACACCTTGCTGCTATCAAGAGCTCCGTTCCTGTACTTCACTTCTTCGACGGCTTCCGCACGAGCCATGAGCAGCAGAAGATCCACGTATGGGATTATGAAACGCTGGAGTCCATGCTCGATAAGGAAGCGGTCAAGAGATTCAAGGCACATGCCAACCATCCGTGCCATCCGCACCTGATGGGATCGGCAGAACAGCCGGAGACCTTCTTCCAGCATAATGAAGCGCGCAATCAGAGTTATCTGGACGCCGTAGAGATTATCAAGGGCGTTATGGATCAGGTCAATGAGGAGATCGGCACGAATTATAAGCCGTTCAATTATTACGGCGATCCGGAAGCGACGGATGTCATCGTCGCGATGGGATCGGTCTGCGAGACGGCAGAAGAGGTTGTCGATTATCTCAATGCTTCCGGCAAGAAGGTCGGATTGGTTAAGGTCCGTCTCTATCGTCCGTTCTCGACGAAGTATCTCCTCAGCGTTCTTCCGAAGTCGACGGCGCGCATTGCGGTTCTCGACCGTACGAAGGAGCCGGGTGCAAACGGTGAGCCGCTTTATCTGGATGTCGTTGCCGCACTTTCGGGCAGCGAATTCTCGAATGTCGAGGTTCTGCACGGACGTTACGGCCTCGGTTCGAAGGATACGCAGCCGGGAGACATTTTGGCTGTATATACGAATCTCTCTTCGCCGCAGCCGAAGAAGGAGTTTACTATCTCCATCGTCGATGACGTCACGAATCTTTCGCTTCCGCGTGAGAAGAATCCGATTCGTGAGGACGGCACGGTTGCCTGCAAGTTCTGGGGACTCGGTGCGGATGGAACGGTCGGAGCCAATAAGAACAGCGTCAAGATCATCGGAGACAACACGGACAAGTACGTACAGGCTTATTTCCAGTATGATTCCAAGAAGTCCGGCGGCACCACGATTTCGCATCTTCGTTTCGGCGATCATCCGATTCGTTCGACGTATTATATCAACAATGCCGATTTCGTTGCCTGCCACAATGCGGCTTATATGTCGAAATATGACATTGTACAGGATGTCAATCCGAACGGCATCTTCCTTCTGAACTGCAGCTGGACGGATGAGGAACTGGATCATCATCTTCCGGCAGCAGCGAAGAGATACTTGGCAAATAACAATATTAAGTTCTATACCTGCGATGCTGTTAAGCATGCCGTTGAAATCGGCCTCGGACCGCGTCGTACGAATACGGTTCTCCAGGCAGCCTTCTTCAAGCTGGCAAACATCATTCCGATCGATGATGCCGTCAAATATATGAAGGAAGCCATTGAGAAGACGTACGGCAAGAAGGGTGCCAATATTGTTGACATGAACTGCAAGGCCGTTGATGCCGGTATTGAGAATATCCACCGTGTGGAGATTCCGGAGTCCTGGAAGACGGCTACGGATGAAGCCGAAAAGACAACCTTCAAGACGGAACGCACGGATCTTAAGAAGTATCTGGAAGACGTTCTCGACCCGTTCACGGCCATGAACGGCGACAGTATTCCGGTTTCGAGCTTCCTCGACACGCAGGACGGCATGATTCCTTCGGGCACGGCTGCCTTCGAGAAGAGAGGGATTTCGGTCACGGTTCCGGTTTGGACTGCCGACTCCTGCACGCAGTGCAATATGTGCTCTTTGGTATGTCCGCATGCCGCCGTTCGTCCGTTTGTTTTAACAGAAGATGAAGCGTCTTCCTGTGATGCCGAAACGCTTCCGTCGAAGGCTCTTGAAGGCCATCGATTCACCGTTGCCGTATCTTCTTATGACTGCGTCGGATGCGGTTCCTGCGTCGAGGTCTGCCCTTCGAAGGAGAAGGCACTTCGCATGGCTGAATTCGGTACGGATGAAACGGAGCATCAGCAGAAGGTCTTCGATTATGCGATGGAGCATTTCGATGAGAAAAGAGTCTCTGCACCGGCTACGAATGTCACCAATGTCGGATATCGCCGTCCTTACCTTGAGTTCTCGGGTGCTTGCCCGGGCTGCGGTGAGACGCCTTATGCGAAGCTCGTCACGCAGCTCTTCGGGGATCGCATGATCCTTGCTAATGCGACGGGTTGCAGCTCCATTTGGGGCGGCAGTGCACCGAGCACCCCGTATACGGTCAACAGCGAAGGCCGCGGTCCTGCTTGGTCGAACTCCCTGTTTGAGGATAATGCGGAGTTCGGACTCGGTATGGCTGTATCCATCAAGGCCAGAAGACAGGAGATGAGATCTGCCGTCGCTCGCTTGGAAGAGAAGGAAAATTTCTCTGAGGCGGCAAAGGCTTGGCTCCTTCATATGGACGATGCCGATCAAGCAGAGGTATACGGAAAGCAGCTTCTTGCAGTCTGTGAAGAATCGCAGGATGAAGATGCGAAATACGTTGCAGAGAATTCGGATATGCTGATGAAGCCTTCGGTATGGCTCTTCGGAGGAGACGGCTGGGCTTATGACATCGGATACGGCGGATTGGATCATGTCCTTGCGTCGGGCGAAAATGTCAATGTACTCGTCTTCGATACGGAGGTTTATTCGAACACCGGCGGTCAGGCTTCGAAGGCGACGCCGACGGGTGCCGTTGCACAGTTCGCTGCCGGCGGCAAGACGGTAGGTAAGAAGAACCTGGCTGAGATGGCCATGACCTATGGTTATGTTTATGTCGCACAGGTTGCCATGGGAGCCAATCCGGCACAGACGCTGAAAGCTATTCGTGAAGCAGAAGCTTATGACGGACCTTCTCTCATCATCGCTTATGCACCGTGCATCAACCACGGTATTCGCAAGGGCATGAATACGGCAATGCCGGAGATGAAGAAAGCCGTCCAGTCCGGTTACTGGAATCTCTTCCGTTTCTCGCCGGAGAAGGCAGAGCAGGGTGAAAATCCGCTGACCATTGACAGCAAGCGTCCGACGATGAGCTATCAGGAGTTCCTCGACGGTGAGATTCGTTATTCGTCGCTGCGTCAGGCCGATCCGGAGAAGGCTGAACAGCTCTTCGGCGCAGCAGAGAAGCAGGCTGCAGCAAGATATGAGGCGCTGGTTCGTCAAAGAGAATCTTTAGAGAACAAATAAAGGAGACACATGACAGAAGAGAAGATCATGCGCATTAACGAGCTGGCTCATCTTTCGAAGACGAGGGAACTCACTCCCGAAGAGAAAGAAGAACAGCTGATGCTTCGCAAGGAGTTCTTGGCATCCATTCGAAGAAGTGTCAAGCAGCAACTTGACAGCATCGAATTCGTAGAGGATTCGAAAGAAACGTTGCACCAGTAATAGTAAAACAGGGCCGCGAGAGACGGAGAGTCTCTTACAGCCCTGTTCTTTCTACTAAGGAGGAGAATATGTCCGATGAGAAATCGCTCGATATGAATCGACGAATTACGGAGGGAGTCATCTGGAAACAGCTTTTGATCTTCTTCTTCCCGATCATGCTCGGATCCTTTTTTCAGCAGCTTTATAATACGGTCGATACAATCATCGTCGGACAATTTGTCGGCACCGTCGCCCTTGCTGCGGTCGGAGGTTCTGCCGCTCAGGTTGTCAATCTTATCGTGGGATTTTTTACCGGTATTTCGACCGGCGCTTCCGTCGTCATTACGCACCATTACGGAGCGGAGGATGAAAAGGGGATTTTCAATGCAACGCATACGGCCTATGCGATTGCTCTCGCCGGCGGACTGGTCTTGTCCTTGATAGGCATCTTCGCAACGCCGTTCTTAATTCATATGATGAACACGCCGGAAGAAGTCGTTCCGGATTCGATACTGTATCTCCGCGTCTTCTTTGCCGGAATGGTCTTTGTCTTTGTCTACAATATGGGATCCAGCATCCTTCGCGCCTCCGGCGATTCCAAGAATCCGCTCCTGTATCTGATTGTTTGCTGCTTCGTCAATATCATTCTCGATATCTTCTTCGTTCTCGGCATGGGCCTCGGCGTATTCGGAGCCGCTTTTGCGACGCTCATTGCGCAGGCCACCAGCGCGATTCTGGTCACGAGAAAGCTTGTGAAGATGAAAGGCATTCTCTATCTCCGGCCGCGAAGAATTCGTTTTCATAAGACGAGCTTCATCCAGCAGATGAAGATCGGCCTTCCGGGCGGTTTCGAATCGACGACCTTTGCTATCACCAACATCGCCATTCAGGCTTCCATCAACGCCTTCGGCACGGAGACGGTCGCCGCCTGGTCCGCGTTCGGCAAGGTCGATGCCATTTACTGGATGATGAGCATTGCGTTCGGTACGTCGATCACCGTCTTCGTTGGACAGAATTACGGGGCAGGGAAGATCGATCGCGTTCATAAGAGCACCTGGGTCTGCATGGGCATGGATTTCGGCATTTCTGCCGTCATGGTCATCGTGCTCATCCTCTTCAGGAATTTCCTGTTCTCACTCTTCACCTCGGACCCGGATGTCATCAAAATCGGCTCACATATGCTCATCATGATTGCGCCGATGTATCTGGTCTATGTTATCATCGAGGTATTGAACGGTATGTTCCGCGGCGTCGGCGATGTACTCATTCCGGCCGTCATGACTATTTTCGGCATCTGCATTCTTCGAATTATCTGGCTTGTCTTCGTCATGAAGGAGATGCCTTCGATTGACGGAATTGTTTACAGTTATCCGATTAGCTGGATCTTCACTGCGCTCTTCTTCGTGATTTATTATTTCGCTCGTTATCGCAGAAAGAAGGAGACGGCATAATCGATAAAGCACGCACCGGAGCTTGAATTTAGTGCGTTTTTCTTGTGTAATCATACGATCTGAATTATAATAAAAAGAGTTTGTTATACAGAGGGTAAGATAGAGGAGATTAGTTTTATATGGAAAAGTTGGGCTTGAATGAGATTCGTGATCTGTTCCGTGACTTCTTTGTCAGCAAGGGTCATTATGCGGGAGGAAGCGCATCGCTCATTCCGAAGAACGATAAGAGTCTTTTGATCATCAATTCCGGAATGGCTCCGTTGAAGCCGTATTTCGCCGGTGTTGAAACGCCGCCTTCGAAGCGCATGACGACGTGCCAGAAATGTATTCGTACCGGTGATATCGATAATGTCGGTAAGACGGCACGTCACGGTACCTTTTTTGAGATGCTCGGCAATTTCAGCTTCGGCGATTATTTCAAGAAGGAATCGCTTCACTGGGGATGGGAATTCATCACCGAAGTCCTGAAGATGGATAAGGATCGTCTTTGGGCTACCATTTATGAAGACGATGATGAAGCTCATGACATCTGGAGAGAAATCGGCATGCCGGAGGAGCGCATCGTTCGTCTTGGCAAGGATGATAATTTCTGGGAGATCGGTCTCGGTCCGTGCGGCCCTTGCTCCGAGATTTATTATGACCGCGGCGAGGAATTCGGCTGCGGAAGTCCGGATTGCAAGCCGGGCTGCGAGTGCGACCGTTATATCGAGTTCTGGAACCATGTATTCACGCAGTTCTCGAAGGAAGAGGACGGTTCGTACAGCAACCTCGCTCATCCGAACATCGATACGGGCATGGGTCTCGAGCGCCTTGCATGCATCATGCAGAATACGCTTTCCATCTTCGATGTCGATACGATCAGACATATCCTCAATGCTGTTGCGGAGAAGGCAGGCGTTGAGTATGAGAGCGGCAATGAGCAGAATGATATCAGCCTTCGCATCATCACCGACCATCTCCGTTCGATGGTATTCATGATTGCGGACGGGATCATGCCGAGCAATGTCGGAAGAGGCTACGTCCTTCGCCGTCTGATTCGCCGTGCGGCTCGTCACGGCAAACTGCTCGGAATTGCGGATGATCATTTCCTTGCCGAGCTCATGGATACGGTCGTCGAGGTTTCCGGCGGCGCTTATCCGGAGCTGGTGGAGAAGCATGATTATATCAAGAAGCTCATCACCATCGAAGAAGAGCAGTTCGCTCGTACGATGGATAAGGGCATGAGCATCCTGGATTCTTATATTGAAGATCTTAAAGCCGACGGCAAGACGGAGCTCGCAGGAGCCGATGCTTTTAAGCTTTATGATACGTACGGATTCCCGATCGAGATGACGGAAGAGATTCTGGAAGAGCAGGGAATGACGGTCGACCATGAAGGATTCCGCGAGCATATGCAGAAGCAGAAGGATCTCGCTTCTGCCGGTCAGCGTTCGACGGAGGATGAGGCTTGGAAGGATGCCGAGGAATATGACAAGCTTCCGGCAACCGATTTCCTCGGATATACGGAGACGGAGGCGGATGCCAAGGTTCTCTATGTCGGCAATCACGGGGAGCACAAGATGGTCATCACCGACCGCACGGTCTTCTATGCGACGAGCGGCGGTCAGCTTTGCGACAACGGAACGATTGCTTCGGGAGATCGGGAATATGAAGTCATTGACGTTGTTAAGGAGAACGGCATCTATATCCACATTCTCAAGAATATGAAGGATGAGGCCATTTCTCTCGCCGAGGGAGATACCGTTCATCTCGCCATTGACACGATTCGCAGAAATCGCACGGCGCGAGGTCACAGTGCGACGCACCTCCTGCAGCAGGCCCTTCGCGATGTTCTCGGAACGCACGTATCGCAGGCAGGTTCTTATGTCGATTCGCATTATCTCCGCTTTGACTTCAACCACTATCAGGCGATGACCCGCGATGAGATAGCTGAGGTCGAGCGTATCGTCAACGAGAAGATTGACGCATTCCTGCCGATCACGATGCAGGAGATGCCGATTGAAGAAGCGAAGAAGCTCGGCGCAATGGCCATCTTCGGAGAGAAGTACGGTGCCATCGTCAGAGTCGTTTCCATGGGGGATTACAGTCTCGAGTTCTGCGGCGGTACTCACCTCGATAATACGGGAAAGATCGGCGCCTTTAAGATCACGAGCGAAGCGGGTATCGCATCCGGCATTCGCCGTATTGAAGCGATCTGCGGTTCGAACATCATCCCGGTTCTCGATGCCAAGGAGGAGCTGATTGCCGAAACGGCGGCAGCTCTCAAGACGAATGAATCGGAGCTTCTGAACAAGGCTTCGCAGCTGACGGCAGAGCACAAGGAACTCGAGAAGACCGTGAAGGCGCTTCGTGAAGAGGCGATGACGAGCGATGTCGACGCTGTCCTCAAGGAAGCGAAGAATGTCGGAAGCGTACGTTTCTTGGCGAAGGAGTACAAGGATGCCGATGCAGCCGATCTCCGTACGCTGACGGATACGATTAAGGAAAAAGCCGACGACGTCGTCATGCTTTTGGCAGCGAATAACGGAGACAAAGCGATTCTCGTCGCCGCTGTCCCGGATGCGCTGGTCAGCAAGGGATACCATGCAGGGAACCTCGTAAAGGCTGCAGCGAAGGCTGCAGGAGGTGGCGGCGGCGGTAAAGCCGGCATGGCACAGGCCGGCGTCAAGGATCCGTCGAAGCTCTCGGAAGCCTTCCGTGCGGCGGAAGAGCTGCTTGCAGCGACAGAGTAGAACGAAAATTATTGTTATCTTCTCAATTCTTGTTATAATAAGAGAAACAAGGGAAGAAGGGAGCATAAGATGAAGAAGGATACGATTTTCTTTGAAAGCAATAAGGTAGAACCGATGACGAATCGGGAGGCTCTCACGCAGATTTATACCGCGCTTCAGGAAAGAGGATATAATGCCATCGACCAGATGGTCGGTTATCTCACTTCCGGAGATCCTTCCTATATCACCAGTTATGCCAATGCTCGTAACATCATTCTGAAGATGGATCGTGACGAGATTCTGGAAGAAATTCTCTGCAGCTATCTCGGAATCGAACGTTAAGAATCGAATGAGAGAAAGCAGGGTTCCGGGATGCCGGAAGCCTGCTTTCTTTGCTTGAAAGGGGATATTTATGAGAAAGCTCGGCCTCGATGTCGGAGATAAGACCATCGGAGTCGCTGTCAGTGACCTGTTGGACATCACTGCCCAAGGAGTTACTACGATTGAACGCGTCGGGATTCGCAAGGATGCATCGAAGGTCCTTGATTATGTTCGCGAATATGAATGCGATACGGTTGTCATCGGTCTTCCGCTCAATTTGGACGGAAGCGACAGCATTCAGACACAAAAAGTGCGCGAATTCCGCACCATGATAGAGAACAAGCTGCGGAGCGAAGGTCTTGCTTCGGTACAGGTCGAGTGGCAGGATGAGCGCTTTACCACGAAGATGGCGGAGCAAATCCTAATTTCGGCCGATGTCCGCCGCGAGAATCGCAAGAAGGTCATCGACAAGCAGGCGGCCGTCTTGATACTGCAGAGTTATATGGATAGGAGGAGCCATGAATAACAGTACGCTTTATCATCTCAAGGATCTCACACGCAATCCTTATTGGGGACGAGGCATTCTTGTCGGCCGTACGGAGGATGCCGTTCTTGCCGCTTATTTCATCATGGGACGAAGCGAGAACAGTCGTAATCGCGTATTCCTTCAGGAGGGCGAGAATGTCCGAATCGAGCCGCATGATCCGTCGAAGGTCACGGACCCGAGCTTGATCATCTATTATCCTGTCAAGAAAGCGGCCGGACAGGTTATCGTCACCAACGGTGACCAGACCGATACGGTGGAAGCCTTCCTGAATGAGGGGAAAAGCTTTGAAGAAGCGCTTCGCACGAGAACCTTCGAGCCGGATCCACCGCATTATACGCCGAGAATCAGCTGCCTTATCGACCCGGTTTCGGGAACGTATCGCATGAGCATTCTGAAGGACGGCGACGGAGAAGGCGGCTGGACGGAGCGATGCTTCTATGAATATGAAGGCGAGGCCGGCATCGGTCACCTTATCCATACGTATGAGGGCAATGAAAGCCCGCTTCCGACCTTCGAGGGCGAACCGAAGAAGTTCCGCCTGCCGAGCACGCCGGAAGAGTTGATGGACGCTGTTTGGACGAACCTCGATGAAGATAACAAGATTTCGCTGGCCGTTCTCAAGATCAGCAAGGACGGCACTGTAGAGACGACGATTCTCAATAAGAGATTGGGGGATTAATATGGATTATCAAGCAGATCATATGCAATATGTTTCGCCGCTTTCGAAGCGTTATGCAAGCAATGAGATGAAGTATATCTTCTCAGAGAAGAAAAAGTTCACGACTTGGCATGAGCTTTGGATTGCCCTGGCGAAGGCAGAGCAGAAGCTCGGCCTCAACATCACGGATGAGCAGATTGAAGAGATGGAGGCAGCGAAGGATATTGTCGACTTCGAGGTTGCCGAAGAGCGTGAGAAGGTCGTACGTCACGATGTCATGAGCCACGTCTATGCTTACGGCAAACGCTGCCCGAAGGCGGAGCCGATCATCCACCTCGGCGCGACCTCCTGCTATGTCGGTGATAATACAGATGTCATCCTCATGCGCGATGCCCTCGACATCATCATCGAGAAGACCGTTCAGGTCCTCCGCAACCTCGCAAAATTCGCCGATACGTATAAGGACCTTCCGTGCCTCGGTTATACGCACCTGCAGCCGGCGCAGCTGACGACCGTAGGAAAGCGTGCCGCACTTTGGATGTACGATCTCGTCCTCGACATCGAGGAGCTCGAGAGAAGAAGAGATGAGCTTCTCATGCTCGGATCGAAGGGCACGACGGGAACGCAGGCCAGCTTCATGGACCTCTTCGGCGACGATGAAGACAAGGTCCGTCAGCTGGACAGCCTGATTGCCGAAGACTTCGGCTTCCGCGGCGCTGTTCCGGTTTCCGGTCAGACGTACACGAGAAAGGTAGACTATAATATTTTATCGTCTCTCGCAGGTCTGGCACAGAGCGCTTCGAAGTTCTCCAACGACCTTCGCATCCTCCAGTCCTTCGGCGAAATGGAAGAGCCGTTTGAGAAGAATCAGATCGGTTCCTCGGCGATGCCTTATAAGCGCAACCCGATGCGTTCCGAGCGTATCACTTCGCTGGCTCGTTATGTCATGATCGATGCGCTGAATCCGGCTATCACGGCTGCAACGCAGTGGATGGAGCGTACGCTCGATGATTCTGCGAATAAGAGAATCTCCGTTCCGGAAGCCTTCCTTGCCATGGACGGCATCCTGAATCTCTATATCAATATCTCGAGCGACATGGTCGTTTATCCGAAGGTTATCTATGCTCGCGTCATGGAGAAGCTGCCGTTCATTGCGACGGAGAATATCATGATGGAGGCCGTCAAGAAGGGCGGCAATCGTCAGGAGCTCCACGAGATGATCCGTGTTCATTCTCATGCGGCTACGCTCCGCGTCAAGAAGGACGGTCTAAACAACGATCTCATCGATCGTATTGCAGAGGATCCGGCCTTCGGTCTCACGAAGGAAGAAATTCTCGCGGCGATGAATCCGTCCCTCTATGTCGGTCGCAGCCCGTCCCAAGTCACGGAGTTCCTGGAGACCGTCGTTCAACCGATTCTCGACCGTCATGCCGACGATGAGGAGCTGGAGACAGAGATCAACCTGTAAACTCGATAGAAGCTTTAACTTACAGGGCCTTCGAGGTTCTGTCCATAGAGGAGGCGAGACCCATGAAAAATCTTGAACTTAAGTACGGATGCAATCCGAATCAGAAGCCGTCCCAGGTCTATATGGAAGACGGCAGCGATCTCCCTTTCGAGGTCCTGAACGGACGTCCGGGATATATCAACCTGCTCGATGCCCTCAACGGTTGGCAGCTCGTCAGCGAAATCAAAGAGGCAACCGGTGTTCCGGCAGCAGCTTCCTTTAAGCACGTCAGCCCGTCCTCGGCAGCCATTGGTCGTCCGATGAGCGATACCTTGAAGAAAGCTTGCTTCGTCGATGATATCGAAGGACTGGACGAGTCGCCGATCGCTACGGCTTATGCCAGAGCGCGCGGCACGGACCGCATGAGCTCGTTCGGTGACTTCATCTCGCTGAGCGACTGCTGTGATGCGACCTGTGCACGCCTGATCAAGCGTGAGGTATCCGACGGCGTCATCGCACCGGATTATACGGAAGAAGCGCTGGAGATGCTCCGTCAGAAGAAGAAGGGCAACTATGTCATCCTGAAGGTCGATCCGGATTATCGTCCGGCGGAGATCGAAAAGAAGCAGGTCTTCGGCGTCACCTTTGAGCAGCGCCATAACGACCTCGCTATCACGGAGGAATGCCTTTCGAACGTCGTCACGGCGAAGAAGGATATGCCGCTCGAAGTGAAGCAGGACCTCTTGATTGCGCTCATCGCACTCAAGTATACGCAGTCCAATTCCGTCGCTTTTGCGAAGGACGGACAGACCATCGGTATCGGCGCCGGACAGCAGTCCCGTGTTCACTGCACCAGACTCGCCGGAAGCAAGGCAGATAATTGGCACCTTCGTCAGACCGAGAAGGTTCTGAATCTTCCGTTCAAGGAAGGAACGAAGCGTCCGAATAAGGATAATTTCATCGACCGATATATTGCAATGGAGGACACGCCGGAATCCCGCCTCGACATGGATTGGGAGTCGCTTTTCAGCGAAAAGCCGGAGCCGTTCACCATCGAAGAGAAGAAGGCTCTTCTCGCAAAGGTCAAGGGCGTTTCCGTCGCTTCGGATGCCTTCTTCCCGTTCAGCGACAATATCGACAGAGCCAAGGAGAGCGGTGCAGAATATATTGCACAGCCCGGCGGCTCGACCAGAGACGAAGAAGTGCTGGAGGCCTGCGATCGTTACGGTATGGTCATGACTTATACCGGATTCCGCCTCTTCCATCACTAAATTGTAGATCTGAAGGAAGACTCTTCCCCGGAAGGAGGGAAGAGTCTTTTTTTGTGGTAAAATGGACAGAGCATGAATACGAAAGGAGAATCGTCCTTTATGAAATTTTTCCATCTGAGCGATCTTCATCTCGGGCTGAAGCTTCACGGACGCGATTTGGCGGAGGACCAGACGTATGTGCTGAATCAAATCGTGAAGGCGGCCGAGGAGCGGAGACCGGATGCCGTCGTGATTGCGGGAGATATTTACGACCGTTCCATGCCTTCCGGGGAG
This sequence comes from uncultured Eubacteriales bacterium, assembly GCA_949286985.1. Lineage (GTDB taxonomy): Bacteria > Bacillota > Clostridia > Peptostreptococcales > Anaerovoracaceae > Mogibacterium. The sequence continues at coordinate 45,077 of CASEEM010000004.1, read as the reverse complement.
GCGATGCGTCTCTTTGATTGGTTTCTGACCGAGCTGCGGCGAAGATCTCCGAAGACGGCGATCCTGGTCATCAGCGGGAATCACGATAATGCCCTGAGAATCAATACGTATCGAGAACTCCTTGAGACGAGCGGCATTCATTTGATCGGTCTTCCGCCGGAGACGCCGGAGGACCGCATGGCCCGCGTGACGCTCACGGACGAATACGGAGATGTAGATTTCCTGCTCCTTCCTTTCGTCCGTCCGTCGATGCTTCGGCAGACCCTGAATATCGAGGAAGGGGACTCCCTTTCCTACGAAGAGGCAATCAAAAGGCTTCTGGAGCGCGAGAATCTTGATCACGAACGCCGAAATGTCCTCGTATCGCATCAATTCTATGTGCCGGACCGCTCTTCGGCGGTCGATGTGGAGCGTGCGGAGACTGAAACGCGCATGGTCGGGAATATCGACGCCGTTTCCGCATCGCTGCTCGAAGCCTTTGATTATGCGGCACTTGGCCATATCCATAAGCCGATGCGCATGGGAAGAGAAACCGTCCGATATTCCGGCACGCCGATGCCTTATTCCTTCAGTGAGGCCGGTCAAGAGAAGAGTATTACGGAGGTCACGCTCGGGGAAAAGGGATCGCTGCAGCTTGCAACGATCCCGCTTCAGCCGCTTCACGGCATTCGCATCATCAAAGGGACGCCGGAGGAGGTGCTTCAAGAGGGATCGAAAGAGAGCTCCGAGGATTATATTTCCGTCCAATTGACAGAGCGGTCTCCGGAAGGCGCTTATGATCTTCGCGAAAAGCTGCAGGCAGCATTTCCGAATTTACTCGAAATCAAATTCGCATGGAAGCGCGACCGAGCGCTGAAAGACTCCGCTGCCGGAGGTAAAGGAGGGGAGCAAGAGCTATCGCCTTATGACCTTTGCATGGAATTTCTCGGCGAATGCACCGAAGACGAAGAAGAGCTTCTGAGAGAGGTCCTGAATGAAGTGACAGCCGGGACGGGAGAGGAAGAAGGAAAGGAGGGTGAAGTATGAGACCGAAATATTTAGTCATGGAAGCCTTCGGGTCGTACGGCAAAAGAACGGAAATCGACTTCACGCATCCGAAACAGAATCTCTTCCTCATCACCGGCGATACCGGCTCCGGCAAATCGACGATCTTCAAGGCCATTGTCTTCGCCCTTTACGGTCGCGCGACTTCCGGCGACGCCAGGAAGAACGAAGCCGACTTCCAGAGCAATTTCGCCTCCTCGGACAAGGCACCTTACGTGTCCCTCACCTTTACGGTAGGAAATGAAGAAGAGGAATATCGCATCGAGCGGTACGGCGCTTATTGGCATACGACAAAGAAAGGAACGCGGACGAGACGTGCCGAGCAAAAGACGCTCTTCCTCCCGGACGGCACGGAATATCCACCGAAGGAGATCGACCGAAAGATCGACAGCTTGATCGGCCTCACGCGGGAGCAGTTCATGCAGGTCATCATGATTGCTCAAGGTGAATTCATGAAGGTCGTGCGCGCCGATTCCAATACACGCCGCGACATCTTTCGGCGCTTATTCGGCACGGAGATGTATGCCGATTTGACGCAGCGCCTGAAAGAGATGCGCTCCGGTCAGGAAGGCCGAATGAAGGAATATCAGTCGAAGATGCGTGCCGTCTTGACCAATATTAAGATCTCGCCGGATTATGCGAAGGAAGAAGCCGGCGAAGCCCTGCAGGAGCTCTTGGATCTCTTGCTCCGTGAGGAGGAGATGAACATCGTCGATGTGACGGATGCATGCGAACGCATTCAGGCGATGAATGAGTACCTCGAGAAATCCTCTCATGCCTTGGATGAAAAGCGCCGGATCGCCGCACAGCATGCCGACCGCGCGCTTCAGAAGCTCACGAATGAAGAGAGCAGGGAGCAGATTTTCCTACGCATCGAGGAGCAGGAAGCGAAAGAGCGAAGCCTTCTCGAACGGAAGCCGGAGATGGAGGCGAAGGAGAGACTTCATCAGTCCATCCTGGAGGCCTTTTCGTGGAAAAAGATTGCCGAGCCGCGCGCCGAAGCGGCCCGCGATCTCGAGCAATCACTCTCTATTATTGAAGATTCCCAAAAGAACCTGCCTGAGGCAGAAGCCGAAGTCCGTGAATCCGAGAAGAGGGCAGATCAGCAGAAGAAGTCCTCGGAAGAAGCGAAAGAACGCTTTCGCAGATGCGAGACCGAGGTCCGCGAGTCGCGTCAGATCCTGAGCAAGCGGGAAGAAGTCATGAAAGCGATCCGCCGTGAAGAAAAAGCGACGGCCGCCGCAAGAGAATCGCTGGAGAGCCTTCTGAAAGAGCGTGAAGCGCTGGAGGAAGAGTTCAAGAACGGTGATAAACGCCTTCTGGAACTCGGAGATACCGCTTCATCTCTCCTGGCAGCTTCCGGCAGGGAAGAGGCCCTGAGCGAAGCATTCAAGAGACAGGAACGCGTCCGGACGCGCACCGAGGAAATGAAAACGGCAGCAGCCGAAGCCGAGGAAGCCAATCGCGAATATCAACGGATGATGGCTTCCTTCATCGAACAGGAGCGAAAGGTCTCGATGGACCGTAAAGCACTCCTCGACGAACAGGCCGGTATCCTCGCGCAGGGACTCAAGGAGGGCGAACCGTGTCCGGTCTGCGGTTCGAAGGAGCATCCTTCACCGGCGATGCCGACCGGCGACGTACCGACGAAGGAAATCCTGGAAAAGGAAGAGGAAGAGCTTCGCGAAAGCCGCAAGAAGCTGGAATCTCTCTCATCTCGCTCCGGAGAGAAGAAATCAGCGTTCATTCAGAAAAAGGAGCAAAGGGAAGAAGCCCTGCACGCTTATTTCGAGCAGGTCGCATCGCTCTGTTCCTCGGAAGATCAAGGCATCCTTCTCTCGAAATCCCTCGAAGAAGCCGATGCTGTGCTCGAGACGGAAGCGAAGGCCTTAAAGCAGCAGAAGGAAAAGCTTCAGGAGAACCATGAGGAAGCGCTCCGTATCAAGAAGAGACGAGAGAAAGGGGAAGAGAAGCTGGATGAACTCGCAGAAGAGACCGCAGAGGAAGAAAGGACTCTCACAGCCTCGAAAGCGACGCAAAGAACCCTTCTCGAACAGTTTGAGAACCTCGAAAAGCCTCTTTACGAGAATCTGAACGAGGCGGAGGCACTTCTCCATACCTACCGCGAAGAAGCGGAGAAAAGTCAAAAGAATGCGGAGCAAGCAACTCTTGAGTGTGAGGAAAAGAAGAAACGAGCCCTCGCACTTCAAAACCGCCTGGATATGGAGACGAACCGCCTTCCGGAGCTCAAGAAACGTCTTGAGGATCGCGAGGCTTCGGCTGAAAAATGGATGAGGGAGCATACCATGACCTCGGAGCAAGCGGAAATCCTCCTGGAAGAGCATTCGGAAGAGGAGGCGGAGACGCTCCGAATCGTTCTGAACGATTATCAAGACCGTCTCACCAAGATTCATAGTGCTCTTGCCGAAAATCGCCTCGCTGTCGGCGATGCGCCGCGCCCGAATCTCGAAATCCTTAGCCAAGAGAAAAATCGCTTGGCCGAGGAGAAAGCCGCCGCGGAGAACCGTTATTACGAGCTCATCCATGATCTGGAGGTCGATCGGAAGGCAGAGCAAGACTTGATGACGATAAGGAAGAACCGTCTGGCGGATTCGAAGCGCTATGATGCCATTCAGTCGCTTTATCGGTCCTTATCCGGCAATACGACCGGCGGACGCATGGATATCGAGACCTATATACAGCGCCGCTATCTCTCCGAAATCCTTCATGCGGCAAATGAACGATTCACGAGGATGACGGACGGCCAATTCGAGATGCGGATGGAGTCCCTCGAGAAAGCCGGCGAAGGAAAGAATCGAGGCTTAGACCTGATTGTATATTCGGCCGTAACGGGTAAGGAGAGGGAAATCAGCTCGCTTTCAGGCGGTGAATCCTTCATGGCGGCCTTATCGCTGGCCCTCGGAATCGGCGACAGCATTCAGGCGCGTTCTATGTCCATACCGCTGGATATCATGTTTATTGATGAGGGATTCGGGTCTCTAGACAGCACATCGCTCGGAGAAGCCGTTCGTGTGCTTCAGGAAATGACCGGAAATCAGAAGCTCATCGGTATCATTTCTCATGTCGAAACGCTGAAGCAAGTGACGGATGACCAGCTCCTGATTACGAAGGATGAAAACGGCAGCAGCGCGAAATGGGTCTAAAGGAGGAAAAGGGCATTTCTGAAGAGAAATATAACTATTCCTAAAATCACAATTTTCGGAATAGTTATAGCTATGAAAAGTCCCCCGAATGTCGAAAGCCCCCCGCACGATCAAACACTTCTAAAGGCGAAATATTTGAATGGACAGAAAAAGAGTCCGGTGCCTTGCGGCATGCGGACTCTTTCTCTGTCTTATCGAAGCTATGGATGGTGTGAATGATAGATGCTGTAATTTGTTGCTTGAGATGGCCTCAAACTCTGTTCGAGGTATTCTGCCTATCTTAACTATTCCATGACCGGGACAAAGATGGTATCTCCCGGTTGTACCGAATCCGGCTCGATGTCGTTCGTGTCACAAATGGTCGCAACGATTTGACGGATGTCCTGATCGATGCCGGATGCGACGCTGTAATCCTCCGCTAAGGTCCAGAGCGTGTCTCCCTCATGAACGCTGACTAAGCGGAAGGACTCCGTGGCCGAAGCCTCCGTATCGGCAGCACCGACGAATGCGTAGACGGAAAGAATCAAGCTCATGATGATGATAAAGATGAATATGAAAAAACGAATCGGCGAAACAATACGATATCTCTTCATAATAAGCCTCCTTCATGATTCCGAGGTGCGCTCTCGGATGCGAACATTTGTTCGTTTTCTTTGATAGGCTTATTATAACCGCCGAAAATATAGAAGTCAACAGGAAATCGAACATTTGTTCGCAAAAGCGGCGACAAAGAAAAACCCTTGAAAAGCCATTGTTTTCAAGGGTTTTGGAAGATTTTCGTTTGTGTAGATAGATCATGTGTCCGAATAGTGCGACTCTATGGATTTCAGTGCCCTTTTTCCGCTTACTTCTTATTCTTCCGTCAGATCTGCGAACGATGCACCGATATATGCTGCGAGGTCTTCGGCATTGACGATGATCTGTGAGCCTCTCTTCCCTGCCGAGATATAAATCGCATCGAACAGAACAGCCGTTTCATCGATAAAGGTCGGAAACGGCTTTTTCATTCCGATCGGCGAGCAACCGCCGCGGATGTAACCGGTGAGCGGAAGCAGCTCTTTGACTGCTATCATTTCGATGTTTTTGACCTTGGCAGCCTTCGCCGCCTTCTTGAGGTCCAGATGACCGCTCGAAGGAATGACGAAGACATAGTGATTCTTATCATGTCCGACCGTGACGAGCGTCTTAAAGACGACATCCGGGGAGATGCCGAGATATTCAGCGACATGGTCGCCCGAGAGGTCGGATTCATCATATTCGTACTCCCCTGTCTCGTAAGGAATTTCCGCTTGATCGAGCAAGCGCATGGCATTCGTCTTATCCTGTTTGTGCTGCTTTTTCATAATGTACCTGTGATATGAATACTTTCGTTTCAATAGTTACTTTAGTTACTTTCTCATGGCTTTCTTCGAAGCTTTTGAATTCTTCTCGGCTTGATCTTCGGCCATTGTTTCGATGCGGTCCATGATGCGGCGGCGATTCTTGAAGCAGATCACCAGAATGATGACCATCAGGACGGCAATGATGCCGAGAGCAAGGTAATTCCTCTTGCCGATGAAATATCCGAAGGTCAGACTGACCATGACAGCCGGTAATCGTCCCAGGGTGCTGAGTGCAAGGAACGGCTTCCATTCGATATCCGAAATACCTGCTACATAACTCATCAGATCCTTCGGAATACCCGGAATCAAATAAATGAGGAAGATAATTCCGTAGGCGCGCCGCGAATTGAGACGCCGCATGGAATGTTCGACTTGATCCTTTCCAAAGATCAGGTGGATGAAATCGCGTCCGAGGAAATCGGCCAAGAAGTATGTGATGGTCGTTCCGAGAACGGCACCGACGACGGAAATGAGAAGACCGCCGAGGATGCCGTAGAGATAGCTGGAAGCGAACTGAATCGGCTGTCCCGGCAGGAAACAAATCAAAATCTGGATGACTTGGAGGAGAACGAGAATCGGTCCTCCGATATAAGGATGCGATTTCAGGCGTACGGACAAACTTGACCAATAATCATTACTTATCATCTCCGGCTTATACAGAAGAATCAGCACCGGAATGCCGATGACAATGATCAAAAGCGCTGCAAGCTTTGCGACCGCACGAAAACGAACCATCTTCGAGGAGCTTTGGAAATTCTCTCCGGCATTCTCGAAGAAGCTTTTCATCCTCTTTCCCTTGCCCTCCTTCTTCGGATCGGAAGGCGGCGGTTCGTGAGAAGAAGGCCTTGGATTCAGCTCTTCCTGAGGTCTTTCCTTCATTTTAATGATCCCTATGGTATCTGTGATATTTTAAACTGAATTCGTATCCGAAATTCAGTTTGATTCTTACTGCAAGGCCGCTGCATCAATCAGCTTTCGATCGACCAGGACCTGCAGACTCTTCGTGATTCCGAAACGAGCATGCTCATAGGTGAGTCCGCCTTGATAATAAGCGATATACGGCGGACGAAGCGGTGCATCGGCGCTGATCTCGATGGAGGATCCCTGAACGAAGGAACCGGATGCCATGATGACCTGATCCTGATAACCCGGCATATCCCACGGAATCGGTGTAACGAAGGATTCCACCGGAGATACGGACTGGATCGCCTGGCAGAAGCCGATACAGAGATCCGGATGATTGAACTTAATGGCTTCCACGATGTCGCTTCGCGGTGTATCGACGGACGGGCAGACCTCAAAGCCGAGCGAGGAATAAACCTCGCCGCAGAGCATGGCGCCCTTAAGGGCTGCGTTGGTGACCTTCGGGGCCAGGAAGAGACCCTGGAGGACTGTACGGTTCTGTCCGAAGGTGAGTCCGCATTCCGCACCGATGCCCGGACAGGTCAGACGATAGGAGATGCGTTCAATGAGCTTCTCCGGTCCGCAGATATATCCGCCGGTCAGTGCAAGGCCGCCGCCCGGATTTTTGATAAGGGATCCGGCAATGATATCGGCGCCGACATTGGTCGGCTCAAGAATATCGACGAATTCGCCGTAACAATTATCGACCATGACGATGAGATCCGAGCGAATTTCGTGGACGAGCGAAGCGATTTCACGAATCTTCTCGATGGTAACGGCCGGTCTCCATGCATATCCTGTCGAACGCTGAATGGCGACGACGCGTGTACGGTCGCTGACGGCGGCGCGAACGGCGTCGAGATCGACATCCCCTTGATCATCGAGAGGCACCTCACGGAATGCGATGCCGTAATCACGCAGCGTCCCCTTATATTCCTCCCCTTCTCGGCCGATGACCGTCTGGAGGGTATCATACGGCGTTCCGGTCACATAGAGCAGCTCTTCACCCGGTTTCAGAAGGCCGAATAACGTGGCAGCCAGCGCATGCGTTCCGTTGACGAGATTCGGTCGAACGAGGGCTGCTTCGGTATGAAAGACGCTTGCGAAAATGCGCTCCACCGTCTCGCGTCCGGCATCATCATAGCCGTATCCGGTATTCCAGGCGAAATGCGAATCGCTGAGGTTGTTCTCCTGCATCGCTTTCAGAACCTTCAGCTGATTGACGGCCAGCTTCTCATCGAGCGATCGAAAGCGCGCCATAAGGCGCTTTTCGCAGGCATTGATGAGCGAGAGAACCTCCGGAGAGATGCCCCATTCTTCGGTAAGATACTTTTCGTATGAGTTCAAAGACACGTTATTCTTGATCCTTTCTTTCGAGTTCCCATTCCATATTCTTGACGAGGTCGCGCTTGACATTCATCTTATGCGAAGCATAGAGCTGCGTCGTCGTGACCTGTTCATGGTCCAGCAAGGCCTGGACATCATAGATGGAATTGCCGCGACCGATCAGACTGGTGGCGGCGGTGGCGCGCAGCTTATGCGGGCTGTATCCGCCGCGGCGCGTGGTATGGAGCGGGATCGAGGTATATTTCTTGACGAGCTCACGGATGGCGCGCTGGGTCATGCGGCGTCCCTGCAGTGAGAGAAAGAGCGCATCCTCCTCCCCTTCGCGAATTCGTATGTGATCGCGCTCGTTCTTGAGATAATCGTTCAATACCATCTCAACGGAACGATTGAGCGGCATGATGGCTTCCTTGCCCCTCTTGCGGTAGATTTTGAACTCTCCGCGGGAGAAATTGATGGACGAGAGGTTGAGCTGCTGAAGCTCCTGGAGGCGGAGTCCGTATGTGAGGAACATGACGAGAATGCACTTGTCACGGTATTTGGTCTTCTCCCAGTAAGAGCGCTCGTGCGGCGTCAGACCGCTTCCCGTCGTGACGGCGTCCAGCATGACCATGACTTCATCATCGCGAAGCGCTTTGATCTCGCGTTCGCCGGGCTTCGGTACGCGGATGGGGTCGAAGGCGTCGGTAATATTCTTCGACAGGATGCCTTCGCGATACAGTTCTTTAAAGAACACGGACAGCGCCGACTTCTTGCGTGCAAGCGTCTTATTCGTATTCTCGTATAAGACGGTGCGTCCGTTTTCCTCGGCGGTATAATTACGGCAATAATTGATATAATCGTTGACATCGCGTGCCTGAACCGAGGCGAGCTCCTCCTTCGTAATCTCTTTGACGGTATCGGCTTCGGTGAGGCCGGTGTCGTGGATGAGATAAAGAAGGAAGGCGCGGACGTCTTGAAGATAGACAAGACGCGACATCGGGAGGAGATTGCCCTTCAAATAGATGCAATAAGAACGAAACCAGCGAGGAAATTCCTGTTCAATTTCTTCACAGCGAAGGAAGATATCCCGTTCATTTTCGATGATATTGCTCGGTCGGTCGCTTTTGTTATTATAGGAGACTTCTCTCCTCGCCTTCTCTCTGTCGTCCTGCTTCATGGCTGCGTTTCCTTTAAAGATTCATGATGAGATCGACGATGCTTCCGACGGACATGCCCTTCGAGATCTCGATCCAGCGGATGTCGCCGTAGCGGCGCAGCCAGGTCAGCTGTCTCTTCGCATAATGGCGTGTGTTCTTCTGGATCTCGAGGACGCAATCCTTAAAGGAAAGATTGCCGCGGAAGTATTGGAGGACCTCCTTGTAGCCGATACCCTTCATCGCCGGGCACGTCTCGTCATAGCCGCGTGCGAGGAGATCCTTGACCTCATCCAAAAGGCCGTCCTTAAAGAGACGGATGACGCGGCGGTTGATGCGATCGTAGAGCCACGGGCGGTTCATGGTCAAGCCGTAGACACGAAAATCGTAATCGGTATTCTTCTCGAGTTCATCCATCGGCTTGATCTGGGATCCGAGCTCATAAGCTTCAATGGCGCGGATGACCTTTCTCGTGTTGTTCGGATGAATGCGCGATGCGGCGTCCGGATCGACGGCGGTCAGAAGTTCGTAGAGGTATTGATTGCCTCTCTTCTCGGCCAAATGCTCGAGAGCCCGGCGTCGCTCCATATTGACCGGCTTCCTGGCAAAATCCATCTTGTAGAGGACGGAATTGAGATACAGTCCGGTGCCTCCGACGAGAATCGGCGTCTTGCCGCGTGCGAGGATGTTATCGATGACCGTAAAAGCGAGCTTTTGATACTTTGCGGCCGACATATGATAACTCGGTTCAACGAGATTGAAGAGATGATGCGGGACCTCCTTCATCTCACGGACCGTCGGCTTCGCACTGCCGATATCCATATATTTATACAATTGTACGGAATCGCAGTTCACGATTTCGCCGCCGATGCGCTTCGCCAATTGGAAGGCGACGGCGCTCTTGCCGACGGCAGTCGGTCCTGCAATAACGTAAACTGTGCGGTTGGTGGAAGATGTTGTCATAATCAATACTCCTTGTAGAATGTTTGGTTCTTACGGAGACGTAGTCTCACGGGAGCCGGATCAGCGCTTAAAGGCGCGTTCGACCTCCCCTCTTGAGATGCGGATGAAGACCGGGCGTCCGTGCGGACAGCTGAACGGATTGCGACACGAGGAAAGCTCCTTGAGCAAGGCCCGCTGCTCTTCTTCCGAAAGGTCGTCATTGCCTTTGACGGCCGCCTTGCAGGATCGCATGATCCATTTGGCCAAAACCGGGCCGCGGACAGAGTCTTCGCTGCCCGCTTCGTTTAAGAAGCTGCGGAGAAAACGCTCGGCCTCGCCCGGCTCCATGTCCTCCGGAATGCCTCGGATGCGGAAGGTATTGACGCCGAAGTCTTCGATATCGTATCCGAAGGCCCGGAGATCCTCGAGAAAGGAGCGCTCTCCGTGATAGATATCGCTCGATACTTCAATTTCAAAAGGAACGAGGAGCGGCTGCGGCACATGGGTTCGTTCGTTATAACGATGAATCATCTTCTCATAGAGAATGCGTTCATGCGCAGCATGCTGGTCGATGATATAAAGCGTTCCTTCCGATTCCGTGATGATATACGTTCGGAAAACGTATCCGCGGATGATGAGATGCGAGAAATCGAACGGACGATGCTCCGGCTCCGGAAGAAGGACAGTCTTTCGGGCAGGATCCTGTGAAGATATATTTATTATATCATTCTCGTCCGAGGCTCTGTTAATATCCTGTGATACTTTGTCGACACCTTCATGCCTTCTTTCGATTCGAGCAAGGTATTCGCGGATCGGAAGCTCTTCCTCCTGTACGACGGGATCCGCCGGGAGAGGCTCTTCCTCCAAGGAAAGGGCGACCTGTTCCCCGGTCCAAGGGGTCTCCTGCGCTGTCGGTGCCTTCGGAATGGCTTCGGTGAGCGGGAGGATGCTCCCGACCGCAGCGGCGACGCCGCTTTCAATCGCCTTTTCATCGAGGAATTTGATTTCGCGTTTTGTCGGATGGATGTTGACATCGATGGATTCCGGCGGGACGTTCAGGAAGAGAATGGCGATCGGATGTCCCGAAAAGACGCGGTCGCCGTACCCCTTCTTGATGCCTTTTTCGATGATTTTGCTCGAAACGATACGGCCGTTCACGAAGAAAAGCTGTCCCCTTCTCGTCGACAGCGTTTCTCCCGGACCGGAGACGTATCCGCGGACCTTCGAAGTATGCGTTCCATCTTCGATCGGACCTTCGATCTTGAGGAGGTCATGGAAGGACGGATACAGGGTCTTAATGGTCATCAGGACATTACCGTTTCCGGTCGTGGAAAGGACGGTTTGTCCGTTGTTGATCAAGCGGAATGCGATATTCGCATAATAGACGGCCAGGTGTTGGAGGAGTTCTATCACGGCACTCGCCTCCGCCGCATCCGACTTCAGGAATTTGCGGCGGGCCGGCGTGTTGTAGAACAGGTCCTCCACGACCATGGTCGTCCCCTTGTTCACGCCGGCAGTCTCGCCGCCGACCTTCGTGCCGCCGTGGAGGAGGAGCTTCACGCCGAGGGGCTCCTCCTCGGTCCTTGTGTAGACGGTGACGCGGGAGACGGCGGCGATACTGGCGAGTGCCTCACCGCGAAAGCCGAGCGACTCGATGCGCCCGAGATCTGCCAGCGTGGAAATCTTCCCTGTTGCATGACGGAGAAATGCTGTTTCGACCTCATCCGCCGGAATGCCGGAACCGTTATCGGTCACACGAAGATAGGTCTTCCCTCCGTGGCGAATCTCGACAATGATCTCGCTCGCACCGGCATCGATGGAATTCTCGACGAGCTCCTTGACGACGGAGAGCGGACGCTCGGTCACTTCGCCGGCAGCGATTTTATCTGCAATATAAGGTTCCAGGACACGAATCATGTCATTCTCCTCTGTTTTCAATATTTAGGGTATTCGCGAGCTCTTCCTTCCATTCGCGCAGCTTGAGGAGTGCATCGAACGGTGTCAGACGGTCGAGATCGACGGATCCAAGCTCCGCGACGAGACGCGAAGCGAATTCCGCCTTCGGTCGATCGATCGGCTCCTCGTCGATAGGATCCTCTTCCTCAGTGAAGGCTGCGAACAGCGAAATCTGCTCACTGGTCAGCGTATGCTGCGGGGAAGATTCCAGGATACGGAGCTTTCGCGCAGCATTTTTGCGTATCTCCTCCGGCACGCCGGCAATCTTCGCGACGTGGATGCCGTAACTCTTGCTGGCCGGGCTTTCGATGATGCGATGAAGGAAGACGATGTCCTTCCCCTGCTCGCTGACGGCAACCGATAAGTTGTGAACGGACGGATGCGTGTCGGCCAGCGCCGTCAGTTCGTGATAATGCGTAGCGAAGAGCGTGCGCGTCCGGTGTGCCGGATCCTGGAGGTATTCTGCCGTAGCCCAGGCGATGGACATGCCGTCAAAGGTGCTGGTGCCGCGTCCGATTTCATCCAGGAGAATGAGACTCCGCGCCGTCGCATGGCGGAGAATTCCGGCGAGCTCGCTCATCTCGATATAGAAGGTCGATTGACCGTAAGACAGGTTATCGGAGGCGCCGATGCGGGTGAATACGCGGTCAACGACACCGATGTGCGCACTGTCGCACGGGAGAAAGCAGCCGATTTGGGCCATCAGGACGAGGATGGCCGTTTGGCGCATATAGGTGGATTTGCCGGACATATTCGGTCCGGTGATGAGAAGAAGGCTTCGGTCCTCCCCGTTCATCGTGACGGAATTGGCAACGAAGAGCCCTTCTCCGATCAGCTGTTCGACAGCCGGATGGCGGCCGTTTACAATCGAGAGCTCCAGGCTGTCATCGACGACCGGCTTCTTATATCCGTGGCTCTGAGAGACCTCGGCAAAGGATACGAGGACGTCGAGCAAGGCGACGGCACTCGATGCCTGCTGCAGCGGCAGAAGATACGGATCGAGCGAGGCGCGAAGCTCGCGGAAGAGCTTTGTTTCGAGCGCGTTGATCTTGGCTTCGGCCGAGAGGACCAGGCTCTCCTTCTCCTTCTGCTCCGGCGTGATATAGCGCTCATTATTGACAAGGGTCTGCTTGCGGACATATTCCGGCGGTACGAGTGCAAGATTCGACTTGCTGATATCGATATAATAACCGAAGACCTTGTTATATCCGACGCGAAGGCCTTTGATGCCGGTGCGCTCGCGCTCCGTGGTTTCGAGCGTGCTTATCCAGTCTTTAGCTTCTTTGATGGATTCTTTGAGAGTATCCAGCTCCTCGGAGTATCCTTCGCGGAAGATGCCCCCTTCCGTGATGGTATAAGGCGGATCCTCGACAACGGCACGCTCCAGGAGCGCTTTCACCTCTTCGAAGTTTCCGATGGATTCGCGGATGGCAGAGAGCAGCGCATCGCTGTAATGATTCAGTGCTTCGCGAAGCGACGGGAGTGCGCCGAGCGTTTGGCGAAGTGCGGCCATGTCCTTCGCATTCGCCCTTCCGCCGGCAATTCTGGCGGAGAGTCGTTCGAAATCGTAGATCTCCTTAAGGGACCGGATGATTTCGGCACGAAGCGGCGGATGGTTCATCAGCTGCTCGACGGCATCGAGACGTGCATTGATATCATCGGCATTCTTGAGCGGTTCCTTGAGGAACCTTTTGAGGAGTCTTCCGCCCATGGCCGTCTTGGTGCGATCGACGACGCCGAGGAGGGATCCGATGCGCTTATGATCATACTGCGTCTCGAGGAGCTCGAGATTGCGAATCGTCGCGCGGTCGAGGAGCATGGTATCGTTCGGATGACGCACCTCGAGGGTCTTAATCTGACGCGGGGCTTCCTTCTGCGTTTCAAAGAGATAGAGGAGCAGCGAGCCGAAGGCGGCCGTCAATTCCGGCCTGTCTGCGAGATCCAGGGAAAGCAGCGAGGTGACGCCGAATTGATTCATCAGGATATCGGAAGCGGCCTTCTCCGCATAGAAGGAATCATCGACGGCATTTCTGCGGGCGAGCAGCCCGGCATCCTTCAGGAGAGGGTCCAGCTGCTCCGCAGCGGATGCAGGGATCAGAATCTCTTTGGGATCGTATTTGGTCAGTTCTGCCGAAAGATCGTCATCACGGGACGAAGCCGGAATCTCAACACCGAAGAATTCGCCGGTATTGATGTCAGTATAAGCGACGGCGGAATGTTCCTTGCCGCGGACAACCGAAGCGAGGAAGCGGTTATCGGCGCTTCCCTCTTTCTCGATATCGAGCGTGCCCGGCGTGAAGACGCGAATAACATCGCGCTTAACGAGGCCCTTTGCCGTCGCAGGATCCTCGAGCTGTTCGGCAAGAGCGACCTTGTATCCCTTCTCGACGAGTCTCGCAATATAGGTATCGGCGGCATGATGCGGAACGCCGCACATCGGGGCGCGTTCTTCGAGGCCGCAGTTCTTACCGGTCAGCGTGAGCTCGAGCTCTCTCGAGGCGATCTCCGCATCCTCGAAAAAGAGCTCATAAAAATCACCGACACGATAAAAAAGCAGACAATCCTTGTATTCTTCCTTAGATTCAAGGTATTGCTGCATCATAGGTGATAAAGCCATATATTCTCCTTCTTATTCATCGAGCGATCGATGGGCTTCCTCCACGACTTCACGCGGAAGCGGAAGAGGCTCCTCCGAGGGATCCTTGCGAAGCCAGATGAGATATTCGATATTTCCCTTCCCTCCCTTGACCGGAGAAAATGTGATTCCGTGCGGATAGAGTCCGTTATCTGAGGCCAAGCCGATAACCTTCTCGATGACCTCTTCGTGGACGGCCGGATCGCGGACGATGCCCTTCTTTCCGACCTGCTCGCGGCCGGCTTCAAATTGCGGTTTGATCAGGGCGAGAATATCGCCGTCCGGGCTGAGCACGGAAGCGGCGACCGGGAACATATGCGAAAGAGAAATAAACGAAACATCAATCGACAGAAGCTCGATCGGCTCCTCGATGAGCGACGTGTCGAGGTAACGAATGTTCGTCTTCTCCATGTTGACGACGCGCGGATCGACGCGCAGCTTATAATCGAGCTGCCCGTAACCGACGTCGATGGCATAGACCTTGCTTGCGTCATTCTGAAGCATGCAATCGGTGAATCCGCCGGTCGATGCGCCCATGTCCATGCAGATCTTTTGATTGCAACGGATGCCGAAGACGTCAATAGCCTTCTCGAGCTTCAGGCCGCCGCGGCTGACATACGGACACAGCTTCTCCTTGACCGCAAATTCCTGCTCTGTATCGAATTTCTGTCCTGCTTTATCCTCGACGCGTCCGTCGACCGTGACGAGACCGGCCATGATGGTTCGCTTCGCCTGATCACGGGAGGAAGCGAGACCGAGATTCACGAGTATTACATCAAGCCTTTCTTTCAAGTTGATCCTTGACTCCTTTCGCAATGGATGACGGAGTGATACCGAGTTCTTCGCGCAGCTCTGCGACGGAGCCCTGTTCGACAAAGGCGTCCGGAAGAGCGACCGAGAGAACATCATAATCTCTGCCATAGGCTGCCGCCTTGAAGCACTCGCCGAAGCCTCCGGCAATCGTATTATCCTCCAGCGTGACCGCCAGGCGGCACGAAAGCTCTGTCAGCGATGCATCGAACGGCTTGACGCAGGCGACATTATAAACAGCCGTACGATATCCGTCCTGTTTCAGTAACTCCGCGGTCTCTTGAGCGAGATCGAGCATGGCGCCGACCGCAAGGATGGCGACCTCGGCATCGGAGGAAGCATCTTCACCCTTCGCCGTAAGGAGCGAATTCTGACCGCAGAAATCCGGAAGGTTCTCATGCGCGGAAGCGGCAGCACCGCGCGGATAACGGATGGCGACCGGACCTTCGCAATCGTGGATAGCATAATCGAGCATCTCCGTCAGCTGCTTCTCGTCTGCCGGAGAGAGAACCGTCAAATTCGGAACGGAGCGAAGATATGAGAGGTCGAACATGCCGTGATGCGTCTCTCCGTCCGCGCCGACAAGGCCGGCACGATCGATGCAGAGGACGACGTGGAGATTCTGGATGGCGACATCTTCTATGATCTGATCATAAGCGCGCTGCAGGAAGGAGGAGTAGATGACGCAGACCGGTGTCATGCCGCCTTTGGCCAGTCCTGCGGCAAAAAGGACGGCGTCCTGCTCTGCAATGCCGACATCGAAATAACGCTCCGGGAATTCATTGCAGAACGGTCCGAGACCGGTTGCCGTGCCCATCGCCGCCGTGATGGCTACAATGGAAGAATCTTTCTTCGCCTGCTCGACAAGCGCATCCCCGAAGACCTTGGAATACGTCTTCTGATTTGACGATAAAATATTACCGTTCTGTACGATGAACGGATTGACACCGTGGAAAGCGCGCGGATATTTCTCGGAGTAATAATATCCCTTTCCCTTCTTCGTGATGACATGAACGAGCGTCGGTCCGTTGATCGTATTGGCGAAGCGGAACGCACGGCACATCTCCTCAAAGTTGTATCCGTCGACCGGTCCGATGTACTTAATGCCGAGACTTTCAAAGAAGACAGCCTCTTCGCTCAGAACGGAATACTTGATCTTATCCTTCGTTCGCATCATGCTGTTGGCAATCGCATCGCCGACGACAGGAAGCTGATCGAGACTGCGCTTCACCTGCTTCTTGGCATTGGAATAATTCTCGCTTCTTCGGAGTTCGTTCAGATGCTTGGAGAGCGCTCCGACATTGCGTGCGATGGACATTTGGTTATCATTCAGGATGATGCGGACCTTCGTATGCTGCGAGCCGATATTATTCAAGGCTTCATAAGCCAGTCCGCCGGTCATCGCACCGTCGCCGATCAGAGCGACGACCTCATGATTCTCCTTGCGAAGATCGCGTGCGATGGCATATCCCTGGGCAGCGCCGAGCGAGGTGGAGCTGTGACCCGTGTCAAAGGCATCATGCTCCGACTCGCGGCTTTTCGGGAAGCCGCTGAGACCTTTGAATTGACGGAGCGTATCAAAATCTCCGGCGCGTCCTGTCAGAATCTTATGAACATAGCTCTGATGACCGACATCAAAGATGATCTTGTCTTCCGGGCTGTGATAAATGCGGTGTATTGCCATGGTGAGCTCCACAACGCCTAGATTGGAGGCCAGATGACCGCCGGTATGAGATACCTTCTCAATCAGAAAAGAGCGGATCTCTTTGGCCAGCTGCGGAAGCTCTTTCAGATTTGATTCACGAACGATCTGAAGAAGATCATCGTGATATAAATCATACTTCTTCATTAGGATCTCCTCTTTTCCAGTTGATCGGCGAGTTCTTCGAAGAAGGAAGTATCGCCGCATGCTTCTTCCAGCGCCTCCTTGGCGAGGACGGTCAGACGATGAAGCTCTTTCTCAGCGGCCTCAATACCGTTGACGAGCGCATAATTGGCCTTTCCCTGGGCGGAATCCTTGCCGATGGTCTTGCCGAGCTCCTTTTCAGTGCCGACGACATCGAGGATATCATCCGATACCTGGAAGGCCTTTCCGATGCACTCAGCATACGAAGCAAAGTGCAGGATGGTCGGTTCATCGGCGCCCGCAAGGATAAGGCCGGCGAGAATCGGCGCCTTCAGAAGAGCACCGGTCTTGTTTTCGTCGATGAAGTCGACTAATTCAATCGAGCATTCGCGGCATTCATTCTCAACATCGGCGAGCTGTCCGGCAATCATGCCATTGACACCGGCTGCCTTCGCGATGATCAGCGCCGCGCTGATATGTCTCTTGAGCTTCTTCGGATCATCGAAATAGTATGTGAGGTTCCGGAATAGCGTCTCAAAAGCGGTATTGAGGAGTCCGTCGCCGGCCAGAATGGCGACGGCTTCTCCGTAAATCTTATGATTCGTCGGGTTGCCGCGGCGAAGGTCATCATTATCCATGGCCGGCAGATCGTCATGGATCAGCGAATAGGTATGGATATATTCGATCGCACAGGCATAAGGCAGGGCTTCCGCCGTCTCTCCGCCGGCATATTCACAGGCAGCGAGAAGAAGAACAGGACGAAGTCTTTTGCCGCCGCTCATGACGCTGTATTTCATGGAATCATAGATGGTTCGCGCTTTGGCATCGACCTGCGGCAAATAATCGAGAAGATGATGCTCCGCGATTCCTTTGTATTCATCATAATTATGCATCATATTCCTCCTTATAGATCTCAATCTGCTGTTTCGCTTCTTCGAGTACCTTGTTGCAATACTCGGCGTCCTTCATCCCCTGCTCAAAGAGCTTCAAAGCGTCTTCAAGAGATGTTTCCTGCCTGCCGATGGTCTGCGCAGCCTTCTCGAGGCTTTCCAGCGCTTCGGTAAAGCTTCGTTCCTGTTTGTCCATGGGTAATTACCTCCTGTTCGCTTATTCGCGGATGACGGAAATGGAACCGTCGATAAATTGCACTTGATAGCGGTCGCCCTTCTCGGTATCCCTCGCTCTCGTTATGAGCCGGTCCTCGTGACGGACCATGGCATATCCCTTCTTCAGAATATGCTCCGGATTCGCTTCTCGGAGTTGAATCTGCTGCTGCCGTACGCGGAGCTGATATTCGCGGATTTTGGCCTCCGTCAGGCGGAAAAGCTGCTTTCTCAAGCTTTGATAATGCATTTCGGCACGCTGCTCTGCGAAGGAAAGCTGCGCTGAAAGATTTACGGTCAATTCATCAAGATGCTGCCGTAAGGCAAAGGTATCCGGAACGGCAAGATCGGCAGCAGCGGTCGGCGTTTCGGCACGTACGTCCGCAACGAAATCGGAGATGGAGGTATCCGATTCGTGACCGACAGCCGAAATCACCGGAATCTCCGAAGTAAAGACAGCACGTGCAACGCCTTCGTCATTGAATGCGGCGAGATCCTCCTGGGATCCGCCTCCCCTCCCGACAATGAGAACATCGATCTTCCGTTTGTTTTTGCTGTATTCATTGGCCTTCCGAATGCCCTGAATGATGCTCTCCGGAGCATTTTTCCCCTGGACGAGAACATTGAAGATCAGGATGTCGACGAAATCATTCTTCGAAGTGATGATCTTCTTGATGTCCTCCACAGCTGCGCCCTCCGAGGAAGTGATAACGCCGATGAGATGAGGGAAAACGGGAAGCGGCCTTTTGTGCGAGACATCGAAGAGTCCTTCCGCTTCGAGAAGCGCTTTGACGCGCAGGAACTCCGCCATATAATCTCCGAGTCCGGCCGGTTCGACGTTCCACACCGAAAGCTTATAACTCCCTCCCTGCGGATAAGGGCTGATGGAGCAGGTCGCGACGATTTTCTGACCGTTCTCGAGAATGCTCTCATCGATGCCGGTGCGTGCGCTTCGCCAGACGGCGCAGGAAACCTTGTATTGATCATCCTTCAGATCGAAATAGATATGACCGCCCCGCGAGGAGAGTCCGGAGATTTCTCCGACGACGCGAACGTTTCGAAGGTTGACGTCGCTGCGAAGGACCTGTGAAATATATTCATTTACCTGCCGAACCGTAATCGGACGAATGGCCATAGAATTCTCTTCCTCCAAGTAATGCTATACCTACGGCATTATCCCCGGATAATGCTGCTGAACCGAAATGAAGCTTCGGGCTCCCCTTCGGGAGATGTTCGGGTGCCAGGAGACGGCGGATCGTTTCACTCGATGCAACGCCTCCTGCGAAGGTGACATGCTCAGCGCCGTATTTCTCGGCGAGGTCCGTAGCAGCCATCAGGAGAAGCTCGCCGATACGGCGAAATAAGCCGGAGATCATCGCCTCTCCCTTCTCGTCGATGCTTTTCATGACTTGAAATTCCGTCCCCGAGAGATTGAACCAGCCGTCACGATATTGGATCTTGCCGGGATATTCCGTCGCCGGGTTCTCCGAAGCGATGCGGTCCAGATATTTCCCGGCCGGGAACGGATAGCCAAGCTTGACGCCGGCTCGGTCGAGAAGCTGACCGAGGCTGATATCCTTCGTGCCTCCGACAATCTCCGTTCGGTAATGATAACGATCCTCCTCCCTTATAAGGAGGCATTCGGTGGTTCCTCCCGAGAGATGGAAAAAGAGCTCCGAAGGCTTATGTCCTGGATCCGATGAATTCTCGGACAGGCCGGAAAGAACGGAACCGTTCATCGATTGTTGATATCGCTCCGAATCATCACCGAAGCAGACGGCAGCGATATGCCCTTCCTGGTGAGAATAGCAATAGAGCGGTACCTGCAATACCGCTGCGATAGAGCGAGCCATCTGATATCCGGCCATAAAGACCGGCATATAGGAACCCTCCGTGCGGCGTGGAGCATCGGATACGGCAACGGCGACAATCTCATCATCCGGACAGGCATGGATCGCTTCTTCTATAAAGGAAGGTAGAACATGGACATGTCGAAAGAATGCGACGGACTGCCGCAAACCCTTCTCGCCCTGTTCTACCTTGAGGAAATCCGATCGCTGAAAATGGACTTCTCCTCGCAGATCGGCAAGAGCGACGGAAGTCTTGTAATTGGAAGTGTCAATGCCGAGGACAAGCTTATTCATGATCAATCTCCCGATTGATCTTTCCTAAAACGGAGTTGATAAAGGCATAAGACTTGTCTTCTCCGTACTTCTTTGCCAAATTGACCGCTTCGTTGATGGCGACGCCGTTCGGAACGGCATCGATATAGAGCATTTCGCAAAGAGCCACGCGAAGAATGGCAAGATCGATGCGCGGAAGGCGTTCCACCGTCCAGCCTCGAATATTCTCACCGAGCTTCGCATCGATTTCTTCGATGTGAGCCGCGAGGGCTTCCAGAAGTTCGCGGGCCTGCGGCTCTTTGAGCACATCCTCCGTCTCTTCGACAAGCTGATGATGCTTGTAATCGAAATCTCCGCTGACGTCCATCTGGTAGACGAGCTGCATAGTCTTTTCTCTGATAAGTTCTCTTTTCATAATTCTCCTGCCATAATCTTGTCAGGCGGTGGGCTTATCCACGCCTTCAATATGAACATTTACAGCTTCCACAGAAAGCTCGCAAAGAGCCTCCAGCGCTTTCTTTACATTCGTTTGGATCTCGAACGAAATGGCGGGAATGTTGATGCCGAAACGGACGTAGATATGAATATCGACGGTCAACTCGTCATCGTCCTTCGTGAATTTGATGCCCTGTCCGCCGGTATCGCGTCCGAGCAGGTTCTTCGAAAGGTTGTCGGTCAAGCTGACAGCAAATCGGCTGACTCCTTCGATCTTCAGGGTCTCTTTCGTGACGGCCTGCATCAGCAGCCATTCATCGACCTCCGGTTCGTTCGTAATCGAATCTTTTCGTTCTCTTTCATATTCGTCACTCATAAGACCTCCCGATTCATGCTTCGGTTATAGATCACCGTTCTCTTCCGATTCCGAAGTATTCTCTTCGAGAATTTTTATACGAACACGCTCGATACGGCGATCCTTGATGCTGACAATATGGAAGAGGTAATTCTCATAAGAGATATCTTCATACGTCTCGTCGGATTGCTCTTTCGGAATCTCTCCCATCAAGTCAAAGAGGAATCCGCCGACGGTTTCGCTCGACTCCGATTCGAGCTCGATATCGGTCTCCTCCTCGAGGTCGTCCAGATAGACATTGCCGTCGACAAGATATTCTTCGTCGGAAAGCTTCTCGATAATTCGTTCGCTTTGGTCGAACTCGTCATCGATATCTCCGACGATTTGTTCGATGATGTCTTCTACGGAAACGAGGCCGCTGAATCCGCCGTATTCATCGATCAATAAGGCGATGTGCTGCTTCGTCTTCTGAAGCTCGACGAAAAGCGAATCGACATTCTTTGTCTCCGGGACGAAATACGGATCGCGAAGGATATCACGGATGCGAACCGCATCGAAGCCGTCCTGCGCCGCTTTCATCAGATAATCCTTGATATGGAGAACGCCGATGATATTGTCGGCATCTCCTTCACAGACCGGGATTCTGGAATGGCGAAGCTCCATGAGCTCTTCGAAGTATTCCTCGCGATCATCTTCGAGATCGATCATGAAGACATCGGTACGCGGCGTCATGATTTCACGTGCGACGAGATCGTCAAAAGCAAAGATATTGCCGATCATCTTGCGTCCGCCTTCTTTGATATCGCCGGATTCCTGCCCCTGGTCCAGCATATAGAGGACCTTCTCTTCAGTGAAAGGTACATCGTCGACATCCGTATCTTTGCGAAGAAGGATGAGGAAAAGGTTCACGATCACGAGAAGGATTTTGACGAGCGGAAGCGATACATAATAGAGGAATCGCTGAAGACCGACGTATCGCTCGGCATAACGATTGCTCTTCTGCATCGCCAGCTTGCTCGGGAAGATGTTTCCGAACGCATAGAAGAGCAAGAGAAAGAGAATATTTGCAAGGATGCGAATCAGGAAACGACATTCCGGCAGCGCGAAATTAAAGAGCAAAAAGGCCGGAGCGATGACGAAGGTAGAGCAGACGATATAAGCGTAGTGGTAGCGCGACGGCTTCTTGCTGAAGAAGAGTATCGCAGCCAGCTTTTGATCGTTCGGATCGTCTTCGAGCTTGTCGCGGATCTTGCCGATATCGGCCATATCGAGGCCGGCTTCCGCAGCGCGAAGAATCCCCTGAAATATCAAAAGCAAGGCGATGATTAAAATGTATATCCAACTGCCGCTGAGCGCGTCCATACCTCTCCTCCCCGTAATCGGATGAATAATTATTAACAATACGTGAAGATTTTATTTCTTCTTGCGAAGCAAAAAGTGCTTCGGATAGGTCTTTGAAAGCTTGACTCGAAGGAATTGCTGCGGATGCGGAGCGGATTCCATCGGATTCCCCTCTTCATCCAGAATCTCTTCGACCGTGTCCTCCGTATACGGCGTCCTCGGTCCGAAGATCTCAATTCGATCACCGACGGAGAACTTATTGCGCTGTTCTACGGTCGTATATTCCCCATCCTGTCCCAGAACAACACCGATGAAAGAATAATCTCTCTCATAATCACTCGTTTCAAAATTCTGTGAGACTTGCTCCTTGCCGTCATAGAATCCGTATGAGAATTCTCGATGGCTGGCCTTGCGAAGCTCATCCATCCATTCGGAGCGGAATATATAATGCTCCGGATCGGCCAAGTATGCATCGAGCGCCGTGCGATAGGCTGCGACGACCGTTGCGACATAAAAGGCGCTCTTCATGCGTCCTTCGATCTTGAGAGACATGACACCGGCGTCAATGAGATCCGGCAGACGGTCAATCATGCAGATGTCACGGGAATTCAGGATATAGCTCCCGCGGCCGTCTTCCTCAATCGGATAATACTCTCCCGGTCTCTTCTCCTCCATGAGTACATATTTCCAGCGGCATGGATGAGAACAGGCGCCGCGGTTCGCATCTCTTCCGGTCATGAAATTGCTGAGAAGGCAGCGACCGGAATAAGACATGCACATGGCTCCGTGGACAAAGGCCTCGATCTCGATATCCTCCGGAAGGCCGTCACGCATGCTTCGAATCTCTTCGAGGGTCATTTCTCGCGCCGTAACGATGCGCTTCACGCCGGGCTGTGAAGCCCAGAACTGCGCCGTCCTGAGATTGGTCGTATTCGCCTGCGTGCTGATATGGATTTCGGCATCCGGAATGATTTCCGGAAGCAGCGTCATGACGCCCGGATCGGATACGATGAAAGCATCGATCGGAAGGTCCTTGATCTGCTCGAGATAAGCTCGAAGCGGCTCAAGATCCTCCTGGTGCGGATAAATATTAAGCGTTAAATACCCGCGGGCGTGATGCTGATGGACGAAATCCATCGCTTCGGCCATCTCCGGAATCGAAAGATTCCCGGCTCCGGCTCGAAGACCGCCGACCTCTCCGCCGAAATAGACGGCATCGGCACCGAAACGAATGGCAGTTTTGAGTTTTTCAAGGTCTCCGGCAGGTGCCAGGAGTTCAATGGGATGTTGGATCATGAAATTCTATAATGGCTAATCCGTCTCCGCTTCGGAGCAGAGATACGGATAGGTCTTCTCTCCTTTTGATATAATCGAGAAATTCAAACATGCGCTTCTTGCTTGTCCTGTGACGGCGGCCCGGATCGTCCGCATCTCCGGTCAGAAGGCCGTGCATGAGAATATTATCGCAGACGATGACCGCATTCTCGGTGAGCAGCTCCTCTGAATCGACAAGAAAATCGCGATAATGGCTCTTCGCCGCATCGATGAAGAGGAAATCGAAACGCTTCTCCGGTTCCCTTCTCTCCTCTCTCAGGCGAGCCAGGATCTCGCTCCCTTCGCCTTCTATCATGTGAATGCGATCCGCACAGGAAAAATCAGCCAAGGTCTTCTTGGCTTCTTCGATCATATACGGGGAACGCTCTATGGTCGTAACCTCGGCATGCGGAAGAAGTGTTGCAAAAAGACAGGCGGAATAACCGTAAGCGGTACCGATCTCTAATATATGCGAAGGCTGCTTAGCACGAAGATAAGGGACGAGGAAATTCTCCGTCTCTCGCAGAATCAAGGGGACCTGATTCTCTTCGCTCCGCTGTCGCAGCCTCGCTAATTCCTGTGTCAGAGGAGAATAATATGAATCGAGCAGACGAACGGTCCGTTGGTCGTAGGTACCCATAATTCTCCTTATGTTTGTAGATCTATTCCTCTTCCTGCTTTGCTAAAGCATCGGAATAAGCTTGGACATCCTTCTGGAAGTCCTCGTAATTAGTGCTGAAATTATGCGTTCCGTCCAGCTTCTCACTGACGACATAATACAGATAGTCGGTCTTCTCCGGGTTCAGCGCCGCCTCAATGGATTCACGTCCCGGCGAGCAAATCGGTCCCGGCGGGAGTCCGTCGTTCAAATACGTATTGTATGGCGAATCCATCTTCGTATCCGCGATGGTGACGGTCTCCTTGTGGCCGCCGAGTACATATTGAATCGTAGCATCGATCTGGAGTTTCATGCCTTTATCCAGGCGGTTATAAATGACACTTGCGATGGTCGCTCGATCCTCATCCACCTGAGCCTCTCTCTCGATGAGGGAAGCGATGATGACGATCTCATTCGGCGTATATCCCAGCTCTTCTGCCTTCTTCTTATCTTCTTCAGTGAAGATGCTGTCGAACTGAGAGAGCATCATGGTAATGATCTCTTCCGAGGTCGCATCCTTCGGAATCGAATACGTCTCCGGCGTGAGATAACCCTCTAAATGATTGTTGCCCTTCTGCGCATCCTGAAGGAACGGGAACTGAGCATCGAAAACATCCGAATGGAGCGTTTCGATGAAGTCGTCCCTGTCGACGAGGCCCTGTTCTGCAAGCGTATCGGCGACCTCATTGATGGTATATCCTTCCGGGATGGTCACCATCGTTCCGGCACTGATACCGGAAATGATCGTCTTGGCAATGTCGCTTTTGGACATGCTCGGAGATAGCGAATATTGACCAGACTTATACTTGCCGTCATAACGCCACAGCTTCGAGAGGATCTTATAGCTCGTCGTTCCGTCGATGATCTCCTCTTCCTGCAGCGTATCGGCAATCTGAGCCGTCGAGGAGCCTTCCTCGATGGTGACGATCTTGTAGGTGTTATCATCACGATTCATCGGTCGATTCAGGAAAGAAAGAATCGAGCTCGTTCCGATGATGACAACTAAGATCGCGATAAGGATCATCAATGCCAGCTTGATGGACTTCTTCATAATAAAAGGCTTTCCTCTCTATGATTCTGAAAATACCGATGACTACTTCGCGCGTCCGAGATACTCTCCGCCGTTGCGCGTGTCAATCTGAATGACCTCACCCTCTTCGATGAAGATCGGAACCTGAATAACTGCACCGGTCTCAACGGTAGCAGCCTTCGTAACATTCGTAGCCGTATCTCCCTTGACGCCCGGCTCCGTCTCGATGACCTTGAGGTTGACGAAGTTCGGTGCTTCTACGTCAAAAGCATTGCCCTGGAAGAACTTGATCGTAGCCGTATCATTCTCACGGATAAACTTAATAGCATCCTGAACGAGATCGGCCGAAAGCGGAATCTGATCATAGGTCTCTTCGTCCATGAAATAATAGAGATCTCCGTCGTTGTAGAGATACTGCATGGTCTTCGTATCGATCTGAGCCTTCGGGAACTTGTCGCTCGGGTTGAAAGCCTCCTCACGGGTAGCACCGGTGAGGATATTTCTGTACTTCGTTCTTACGAAAGCAGCACCCTTACCCGGCTTAACATGCTGGAAGTCGAGGACGACATGCGGCTCGCCGTTCATCTCAAATGTAACACCTTTTCTGAAATCTCCTGCACTGATCATTATTCTCTCTCTCTTTCTTTGATAATCTTTTGAAATGGTGACAGGGAATCGGACAATTCCCCATCACTTTATTATACCCTATTATCTATGATTGCTTCAACTGCATCGCATCGCCCAAAATTTCATAGACGTCTTTCATCATAATAGCGAAACGTGCCGAAGTCTGAAGATATTCGGACGCCAGCGGCTCAGCGGCGATGAATTGAAACATCGACTGGAGCTGAGAAGCCATATCCTCTGTCGGCTCTCCCGTCATCTGCTTCGCCTGGAGCTCCATCTGCTTCTTCTCCAGATCGGCAAGCTTCTCGGAGAGTTCCGGATTCTTCTCCACTTCCTTGCGGACACGGTCAAATTCGAGGAACTCATGGCTTTCCTTGATGGCGCGTGCCAAATTATGTGCTTCTTCGTATACGTTCATTGATTCCCTCCTAGACATAGAGAATGACCGGAAGAATAACCGGACTTCGCTTCGTCTTTCGATAGATAAAGCCGCGCATATCGTCTCGGAGCGCGTTTTTGATCGTCGTGCTGTCTGTATAACCGTTCTCATGACAACGGCTCATGGTTTCGTAGACGACGGATTTGGCCTCGTTGATGAGCGGCATATTATCTTTGACATAGATGAAGCCGCGCGTGATGAGCTCCGGTGCGGAGGCCAGTTCATTCGTCGCATCATCGATGCTGACAGCGATGACAATGAGGCCGCCTTCCGAAAGCTGCTTTCGATCGCGCAGGACGACATTGCCGACATCGCCGATGCCGTATCCGTCGACCAGAACATCCTCAGCCGGTGCGAAATTCTTTACGACCTTGGCCTGCTTCCCACGAAGCTCGAAGGCATCGCCGTTATTCATGATGAAGATATGGCCGGGATTCATTCCGAGCGATTCGGCGAGCTTGGCATGTTCAAAGAGATGGCGATATTCGCCGTGTGCCGGGATGAAGAAGCGCGGATGCAGCAGCGTATGCATCAGCTTCAGTTCTTCCTTGCATGCGTGTCCCGAGACGTGAACATCGACGAAGTCCGAAAGGAAGACATTGACCTTCTTCTCATAGAGCTTATTGACGACATTCGTCACCGCCTTCTGGTTGCCCGGAATCGGCGAAGAGGAGAATACGACCGTATCCCCTGCCTTCAGCTTGACGGCGCGATGAACATCGTTAGCCATGCGTGTGAGTGCCGACATCGGTTCGCCCTGGCTGCCGGTGGTGACGATGGTCAAATTGGCATCCGGAATCTGGCTGATTTCACGGATATCGACAAAGGCTGTTTCCGGAAGGTCGAGATATCCGAGCTCTTTCGCGAGCGCCGTGACATTCTCCATTGAGCGGCCGGAAATGGCGATCTTACGTCCGTGGCGAATCGAAGCCTCCATGAAATACTTAATTCGATAGATATTCGATGAGAAGGTGGCGATGATGATTCGCTTCTCGGTCTTCTCAAAGATATCATTCATAGAATCGACGACGATGCGTTCCGACGGCGTATATCCCGAGCGAAGCACATTGGTGCTGTCGCAGAGCAGCACATCGACGCCTTCACTTCCGAGCTCGGCAAAGCGTGCGAGATCGATACGCTTGCCGTCGAGCGGCGAATAATCGATCTTGAAGTCTCCTGTATGGACGATGTGACCGCAGTCGCAACGAATGGAATAGGCGAACGAATCGGCAATGCTGTGATTCGTTCGAATCGCCTCCACGCGGAAGGATCCGATTTGAATCACATCGCCGGCATGAAGGACATGCTCCTTCATCGTGATGCCGTGCTCCTTGAGCTTATTGCGGATAAGACCCATGGCGAGCGGCGACGCGTAGACCGGGACATCGATTTCCTTGAGCAGGAACGGTACGCCGCCGATGTGGTCTTCATGGCCGTGCGTGATGATGAGTCCGCGGATCTTGTGTCGGTTCTCTTTGAGATAGGTGAAATCCGGGATGACGACATCGATACCGAACATCTCGTCCTCCGGGAACGAGAAACCGCAATCGACGATCAGAATATCGTTTCGGAATTCGATCAGGGTGATATTCTTGCCGATTTCCTTAAGGCCGCCGAGAGGAAGGATGCGGAGAAGCTCGCCGGTGTTCCTGGCTTCCGTATGCGGCTTCTTCGTCCTTCTCTTGGAATCACGATGGCGCTGCTGATTCGAACGTGAAGTGTCCGTTTGTTTCGTTTTCTGATCCTTCGAAGTCTTCTTCGTCTCGATCTTCGGAAGGGTACGGCCCCTGTCATTGCGATACTTCGAGGTCGCAATATAGAGAGCCTCGTTCTCTTCGGATCTCTTCTTCGGCTTCTGCGCATCCTTAGCCTTCGAGCGCGTGCGCTTATTCGGCTTGTGATCAAAGGTGTCCGGCCTCTTACCGCCTCTCTTGCGGGAAGGATCCTCATGACGATCGTTTCGGGTCTTCGGCTTCGCCGCAGACGGGCGGCGTGTCTGCCGGATCGTCTTTTTGCTTGTTGAATTATTTTGACTGTTCATAGCTGTATTCGATTAACGAACCACGAAGTTGACCAGCTTGCCCGGAATAACGATCGTCTTGACGATCGTCTTTCCGTCCAGGGCTTCGCGGACCTTTTCGAGTTTCGTGACCTCTTCTTTCATCATCTCCTCTGTAATGGATTTCGGAAGGACGGTCTTATCCTTGAGCTTGCCGTTGACCTGGACGATGATCGTAACCTCATCCTGAACCAGTGCCGACTCATCGACCTGCGGCCATGAGGTCTCATAGAGACGCTTTTCGTGGCCGAGAGCCTCCCACATTTCCTCCGAGATATGCGGAGCAAACGGCGACAGCAGCAGTGTCATCGTGTCGACGGCTTTTTCCATGAGCGGAAGGTTGATCGTCTCTCCCGATTGCTTGTATTTATAAAGTTCGTTAACGAGCTCCATGATGGAACTGATGGCCGTGTTGAAGCTGAATCTTCCGCCGGCATCCTCCGTGACCTTCTTGATGGAAGCGTTGAGCTGATAATTGAGGGCCTTGTCGCCTTCGGACTGAATCTTGATCTCTGCCGAAGGCTTCTCCTCTCCGCGAATCTCCGTAACGTATTCATAGACGAGTCGGTAGACACGGTTCAGGAAGCGGAAGCTGCCCTCCACACCCGTATCGCTCCAGTCGAGCTCCTTCTCAGGCGGTGCCGCAAAGAGAATGAAGAGTCTTGCCGTATCAGAGCCGTAGCGCTCCTGAATCTCCTCCGGGCTGACGACGTTGCCGAGCGACTTACTCATCTTCGTGCCGTCCTTCAGTACCATTCCCTGCGTAAGGAGATTCTTGAACGGTTCCGTCGCCTCGACCATACCGAGATCTGCGAGGACCATCTGGAAGAAACGAGCATAGAGCAGATGGAGGATGGCATGCTCAACGCCGCCGATATACTGATCGACGTTCATCCAGCGATCCGCTTTCTCCTTATCGAACGGTGCCTTCGTATTGTGCGGATCCGTATAACGGAGGAAGTACCAAGACGAATCGACAAAGGTATCCATCGTGTCGATTTCGCGCTTCGCCGGCTTGCCGCAGACCGGGCAGACCGTGTCAACGAAGGTCTTGCTCGTCGCAATCGGCGATTCTCCCTTTCCGGTGAATTCGATGTCCAACGGCAGACGAACCGGGAGATTCTCATCCTTCTCCGGCTGCCAGCCGCAATCCTCGCAATAAATCATCGGAATCGGGCAACCCCAATAACGCTGCCTCGAGATGAGCCAGTCGCGGAGCTTGTAATTGATCGTCTTCTTGCCGACGCCCTTCTCTTCCAGGCGCGCGGTGACGGCCTTGATAGCCTCCTTATTATTCATGCCGTCGAATTCGCCGGAGTTAATCATCGTGCCATCCCCCGGAACGGCTTCTGTGAGGTTGTCATAATCGACGGAAGCATCGCCGGTATCGACGACCGGAATGATGTCAATGCCGAACTTCTTAGCGAATTCGAAGTCGCGCTGGTCGTGCGCCGGTACAGCCATGATGGCACCGGTACCGTAATCCATGAGAACGTAATCGGAGATATAGATCGGAATCTTCTTGCCGTTCACCGGATTGATACCGTACTGACCGATGAATACACCGGTCTTCTCCTTCGTGAGAGAAGTACGTTCAATCTCGCTCTTGTGCTTACA
The DNA here is from genome assembly GCA_949286985.1 of uncultured Eubacteriales bacterium. Lineage (GTDB taxonomy): Bacteria > Bacillota > Clostridia > Peptostreptococcales > Anaerovoracaceae > Mogibacterium. The sequence goes on along the minus strand of CASEEM010000004.1, from coordinate 14,814 downwards.
TTCTTCGATATATGCCTGCGTCTCTGCTTCGTAAGGCGTGCCGTTCGTGAGCTCGGTGACATAAGGATGCTCCGGAGAAAAGACCATGAAGGTCGCTCCGTACAGCGTGTCCGGACGCGTCGTATATACCGTGACTTCTTTGTCGGTATCGGCAATCTTAAAGACGACCTCAGCACCTTCCGAGCGGCCGATCCAGTTTTTCTGCATGATCTTGACCTTTTCCGGCCATCCCTCGAGCTGATCGAGATCCTTCAGCAGGCGATCGGCATAATCCGTGATGCGGAGATACCATTGGGAAAGGCGCTTCTTGGTGACCGGCGTTTTGCAGCGCTCACAGCAGCCCTCGACGACCTGCTCGTTAGCGAGTACCGTCTGGCAGGACGGGCACCAGTTGACCGGATTCTCCTTCTTGTAAGCCAACCCCTTCTTATAGAACTGGATAAAAAGCCACTGCATCCAGCGATAATAATCTTCCTTGCAGGTAGCGACTTCGCGGTCCCAGTCATAGCTGAAGCCGAGGGACTCCAGCTGACGATGCATCTCTGCAATGTTGCTGTCCGTCCATACGGCCGGATGCGTTCCGTTCTTAATGGCTGCATTCTCTGCCGGGAGACCGAAGGAATCCCATCCCATCGGATGAAGGACATTGTATCCTTCCATCTTCTTAAAGCGAGCGATCGCATCGCCGATGGAATAATTTCGGACATGTCCCATATGAAGCTTTCCCGACGGATAAGGGAACATCTCGAGAACGTAATACTTCTCCTTGTTCTCATCCTCGCCGGTCTTGAAAGCATCCTCATCCTTCCAGATTTTCTGCCATTTCTGCTCAATTTCCCTGAAATTGTATCTCTCTTTCATCTCTAATTACTCCTCAAATGTTTCTGTATCGCAATCGCTCCAAATCTTATCGAGCGAATAACGTTCTCTCTGCGCTGCGGTGAAGATATTGACAATGATATCGCCGCAGTCAATCAGGGTCCAACCGGAACCGACCTTGCCCTCGGCTCCGCGAAGCGGCAGTCCCAATTCCGCTGCGCGGTCCTCGATGACATCGGTCAGCGCATCAAGCTGACGGTCCGAGCCGGCCGTAGCATTGATGAAATAATCGGCAAAAGAAGCGCGCTCACCGATGTGGATGATAGAGATGTCGACGGCCTTCTTGTCCGAAAGCTGTTTCGCGAGATCGTAAACCGTCTCTTTTAATTCCATGAAGTTTCTCCTTTCATTCAGTATGTTCATGTAAAAGCGCTCGGAAATCGAGATTTCCGAAGCGCGCTTTATATTCTTCGTAAGCTGCCAGCGCGTCGGGATCCTGCTTCCTTCCTTTCGATGCCACGTCCTTGATGGTGAAATCGAGGACGGCATAGCAGCAGAGGTCGAGGTCCCGAAGAGCCAGTCGTTCATAAGCCTTGCGGTCAGGATAGGTGCGATTCGGCTCGATGGCATCGGAGACGTAGATGATCTTCTCCATCAGGCTCATGCCGGCTCGCCCCGTCGTATGATAAGCGACAGCCCGCAGCAGCTCCTCGTCATCGATGTGAAAATCGGTCTTCAGCATGGCAGCGCCGACCTTTGAATGAGCGAGCTGCGGAAGATAAAGGTACTTTTCCTCGAGTCCATAAGTTCGAATCAAGCGATTCATCGATTCCGGTGTCTCGCACTTTGCGATATCGTGGCAGAGCGCGGCAAGCCGGAGTCGCTCCGTGAATGCTTCATCAACAGGAAGGTTTTCGCCGATGCGAACGGCCATCGTCACAACGCCCAGGCTGTGAGTATAACGCGAGGATTTCAAGTGTCTCTTCAGATAATCATTGACCTTATTCCTATCGATACAATCCATGATCTCTTATATACTCCTCCACTCCCGGCGGAACCAGTCCTGCGACGGATTCTCCGTCCGTGATTCGCGCGCGAATTTCACTTGACGAATAATCCATCGGCGTTAACTTTAGGACGTGAATTCTCGCATCGTACTTCACTCGAAATTGTTCGAGGATGCGGTCACGTTCGTCCTCATCTTCCCCGGGACGATTCGCCGTGATGAGCGGAAAGCGCCGGAGAATCTCCTCGCCTCGGTACCAGGTATCGATCTGCAGCATCGAATCCATGCCCAGCAGGAAGTATAACTCTCCATCGATGCGCTGCTCCCAGACTTCCAGCGTCTCGATCGTATAGGCCGATTGCCCGAGATCCAGCTCATAAGAGCTGACTGCAAGCTCGGGATACGGCGCCGAGGCTGTTCGAAGCATCGCCGCACGATGTTCCCCCGGGGCGATTTTTTGCCCGCGCTTAAAGGGCGAAATCGCATTTGGCATGAATATCGTACGATCGACGACCCCTTCCTTGACGGCAGCGAGGGCTAAGCGGAGATGACCCGTATGGACCGGGTCAAAGCTGCCGCCGTAAATCGCACATCGTCCGCGGTAGGACGGCTTATTCGTTTTCATGCTCTTCCTCGATCAGCGAAAGACCGAGTTCTTCCAGCTGCTCTCTTCCGGCCGGTCCCGGTGCTTCGGATACAGGACATTCCGCATTCTGATTCTTCGGGAAGGCGATGACTTCTCGAATGCTGCTCTCTCCGAGGAGAAGCATGACCATGCGGTCGAGACCGTAAGCAAGTCCGGCATGCGGCGGTGCGCCGTAACGGAAGGCTTCGATAAAGAATCCGAACTTCTCCTTCTGCTCTTCGCCGCTGATACCGAGAACTTCAAACATCTTCGCCTGAAGCTTACGGTCGTGAATACGGATGCTGCCTCCGCCCAGCTCAACACCGTTCAGGACGATATCATAAGCATCGGCATTGAGGGAGAGAATGTCCCCGTTATCCAGCTTATCGAGCTCGTCGAGCTTCGGCTGCGTGAACGGATGATGCATCGCCTTCAGGCGGCCCTCCTCATCCTCTTCGAACATCGGGAAGTCGACGACCCAGAGGAAGTTGAACTGATTCGGGTCCAGGAGACCGAGGTCATCGGCACAGTGACGGCGGAGCCATCCAAGCGTATCGAAGACGACCTTGCTCTTATCGGCAACGACGAATACAATATCGCCTTTCTTCGCTTCGGTCGCTTCGGCGATGGCCAGAAGCTCTTCCTCCGTGAAGAACTTGCTGACAGAGGACGTCACCTCATCCTCGAGTTTGATCCAGACGAGTCCGTTCGCACCGTAGTGCTTCGCCTCCTTGGTCAGCTTATCAATTTTCTTGCGCGAATAGAGAGCCGCGCCGTTCGGAACGGCAATCGCGCGTACATCTCCGCCGTTTGCCAGCGCATCGGTGAAGACCTTGAACTCGCAGTCCTTGACGAGCGAAGAAATGTCATGGAGCTCAATGCCGAATCTCGTATCCGGTTTATCCGAGCCGTACCGCTCCATCGCTTCCTTATAAGTGAGGCGCGGGAACGGCGTCTCGACATCGATGCCCTTGAGCTCTTTCATGATGCGCTTCAGGAGTCCCTCCTGCATCGCGATGACATCATCGGCATCGGCGAAAGACATCTCAAGGTCGATCTGCGTGAACTCCGGCTGACGGTCGGCGCGAAGATCCTCGTCGCGGAAGCACTTGACGATCTGCATGTAGCGGTCCGTACCGGCAACCATGAGAAGCTGCTTAAACATCTGCGGCGACTGCGGAAGAGCATAGAAGGAGCCGTGATGGAGACGGCTCGGGACCAGATAATCTCTGGCGCCCTCCGGCGTCGGCTTGATGAGCATCGGCGTCTCGACTTCCGTGAAGCCGTTTTCATCGAAATAATCGCGGACCAGCTTCGTCACCTTGTGGCGGAACGTGAGATTTCTCTGCATCTTCTGCTTGCGAAGATCGAGATAACGATACTTCAGGCGGAGATTTTCGTCGACCGGATCGTCGTCCTTAATATAAATCGGCGGCGTATCGGCTTCCGAATAGAGGATGAAGTCCGTTGCAAAGACCTCGATCTCACCGGTCGGCAGATGATCATTCTTCGAGCTGCGCTCGCGAACGATGCCGCGAACACCGATGACATATTCCGATCGGAGCGCTTTCGCGCGTTCCATGAGCTCCTGCGGAATATCTTCATTAAAAGTGATCTGCGTGATGCCGGTCTTATCACGAAGATCGACAAAGACGAGTCCGCCGAGGCTTCTCGCCTTCGCAACCCATCCGTTCAATACGACTTCTTTGCCTTCGTCCGCAAGACGAAGCTCTCCGCACATGTGCGTTCTCTTCCATAAGGATGCCATTACTTTCTGATCTCCTTCGCTATTTCATCTCTGTGGATCATCTTCTGTTCGGAAGTGTCCATATTCTTCAACGTAATCATACCGCTCTTCATCTCATCTTCGCCGATAACGACCGTATAAGCGGCACCGAGCTTGTTCGCATATTTCATCTGACCCTTCAGATTGCGATCGAGCGTATCGATCGAAACGGCAAGACCTTCTTTGCGAAGATCCGCGGCAAGACCGAGCGCATAGAGCTTCGCTTCGTCTCCGATATATGAGACGGCAAGTTCGACGCGGTGCTCTTCGCCGGTGAAGGCTCCTTCCTGATTCATGAGAAGAAGGAGGCGCTCCTTGCCGAGTCCGAATCCGACGCCCGGCATGGACGGACCGCCGACCTCTTCGATCAGGTGATCGTAACGACCGCCGCCGCAAATCGTCCCCTGTGCGCCGATGGCCGTCGAGACGAATTCGAAGGCCGTCTTCGTATAATAATCAAGTCCGCGGACGATGCGAGGATCGATCGTGAAATCGATCTTCATCGCCTTGAGAGCCTGCTGCAGCTCTTCAAAAGCTTCACGGCAGTCATCGCAGAGATAATCCAGCATGACCGGCGCATCCTTCACGATTTCTTGATCCGCCGGCGACTTGCAATCCAGGATGCGCATCGGATTCTTCTCGAAACGCGTCTTGCATGTATCGCAGAGATCTTCATAATGCGGTCTCAAGAAGTCCTGGAGTGCCTTGCGATAAACGGCGCGGCATTCACGGCAGCCGACGCTGTTGATGTGAAGCTCGACATCCTTGAGGCCCATTCTTTCAAGGAAATCGGCCGCAAGAGCGATGACTTCTGCGTCTGCCGTCATGCTCGGCGTACCGAAATTCTCCACGCCGAACTGGTGGAACTCACGAAGTCTTCCGGCCTGCGGCTTCTCATAACGGAAGCACGGTGTATCATAATAATACTTCGTCGGCTGCATCTCGGCATATTCGCGGCTTTCGATAAATGCGCGAACGGCCGGCGACGTACCCTCCGGCTTCAGCGTGATGCTGCGATGACCGAGATCCTCGAACGTATACATCTCTTTCTGAACGATATCGGTCGTATCGCCGACACCGCGTTGAAAGAGCTCCGTGCTTTCAAACATCGGTGTGCGCAGTTCACGAAATCCGTAAAGGCGGCAAATCTCATCGAACTGCGATTCAATATATTGCCACTGTCCGGATTCCTTGGGCATAATATCCTTCGTACCCTTCGGTGCTTTCATATTCATCTGTCACTATCCTCCGAAATATTGTTTTTTACGTTCAAGCATTTCATCGATGCGTTCGCAGTAAATGGTGTAATTGCTGACATTCGGTACGCGCAGGAGAGCCTCGCGCTCATCATCGTAACGCTTCCCGATGGCTCCCGCACCGAGACCGTAGATCGTCTGCTTCTCCTCCATGATCCGGATATTATAGAGCGAATGCGTATCCGGAAGGCACCAGCCGACATTCTCGAGCGACCCCATCTGATGCTTCTGGCGGTACAGGTAATAAGGACGGAATCCTTCCGCACGAAGCCTCTTCCCGGCGGCATCCAGCATGCGGATGACCTCCTCTTCGCCCCGTCGGTAATATTCCGGGTCCTCTTCCTTGAGCCTCGAGCCGCGCTTCACCGAAAGAGTATGAATCGTGATATTATTGGCTCCGAGCGCAATCATCTGCTCCAGCGAATCGAGGAACATCGCCGTATTCTCTCCCGGCAGTCCGGCAATGAGGTCGGAATTCACGACCTTAAACGAATACTTTGAAGCCAGGCGGAAGGCCTCCCGAATCTCTTCCGGCGTATGCGACCTGCCGATGGCTTCCAGCGTCACTTGATGCATCGACTGCGGATTGATGCTGATTCTCCGGATCCCTGCATCCGCCATCGCTTCCAGGCGGTCCTTCGTGATCGTATCCGGGCGTCCGGCTTCTACCGTGGTCTCAATCGATGAGAGCTTATATCCGAAGGTATCTTCGATCTTGCGGAAAAGCTCGCGAAGCTGTTCCCCCGTCAGCGTCGTCGGTGTCCCTCCTCCGAAATATATGCTCTCAAGGGAGAGATCCCTGCCGCGGACATGCTCCCGATACAGCTTCCCGAGCGCTTCGATTTCACGATGAAGGCAAGGAAGGTATTCGTTCATCCCCTGCTCCGTGAAGACGGAGGAGCCGAATGCACAATAGGAACACTTGCTTGGACAGAACGGAATGCCGATATAAAGTGCCTGAAGATGCGGATTCGGCGCTTCAACATATTGTTCTTGATAATCCAGAACCTCTCGAAGGAGCTTCGCTTTCTCCTCGGAAAGAAGATATTTCTCCTTCATCGTCTGTACGGCGGATGCGGCGCTCCCGGATTCCTCGGCCAGCTTCTTCGCCGGCTTAAGCGGTCTCACACCGGTCAGCGTTCCCCAGCCGGGCTTCCTTCCGGTCTTCGTGGAGAGAAGTTGATAAATCTCACGCTTGATGCTGTCGCGGTCGCCTTCTCCGTCCGCATTCAGGAGAAAGGAACGGTCGCCCAAATATTCGGCGATGGACGGCGAGAGATCGGCCGGAATGATTTCGAATTCGGAATCACCGAGAAATTCACGGATCATCTCCGCATAATGATGATTATTCTCTGTTTGATTCAAATAAAATCTATACAAAAGGATTGGACCTCTTTTCTTCGGCGATGGTTGTCATCGGCCCGTGACCCGGGTAGACGACGGTCTCCTCCGGAAGCGTATAGAGCTTCGTGCGAACGGAGCGCTGAAGTGCCTGCCAGCTTCCGCCCGGTAGATCCGTGCGGCCGACGCTGTGAAAGAACAGCGTGTCTCCGCTCCAGAGGGAGGTATCCGCATAAATACACATCGCTCCGGACGTATGGCCGGGCGTCTCGAGGAAATGAAGGATGCTCTTCCCGAGAGTAAAGGTATCCCCTTCGCGAACGAGCTCTGCTTCAATCGGCGGCTTCACTCCTTCGGCGAAGGTGAAGCCGTTTCTTGCATCTCCTTCGGCAAGAATGCGTTCCTCGCCGAGAGGCGCGATGACCTTCGCTTCCGGAAAGAAACTCTGATATTCCCTGAGAGCGGCGAAATGGTCTCCGTGCGCATGGGTCAGGATGATGCAGAGCAAACGGCCGGATTCCCGGATGGCTTCGGCCGTTTTTTTACTGAAGAATCCGGGATCGAGAACGGCAGCGTCCCCGGTCTCTTCATCGGTCAGGAGATAGGTATTCTCTTCCAGAGGGCCGCAGCCGAGAACCTTCGTACGAATTCCCATGTTTCTTCCTTTCTGATTCGTCTGATTCGCCCAATGCGAAGAAGCAGGTGCTATGAACGGGCGCGCTCGACCTTCTCGACATTCGGAATATTTCGGAGTGCGATGAGAAGGCGCTGCATCTGGTGGGTGCCGGAAATGGAGACGGTGATGCTGAGGCTGAATTCCTCATCGACGACAGGACGCATGTTGACACCGGCGAGCTTGACATCCATGTCCTCGCAGATCTTGGAAATGTCGCTGAAGAGACCCTTTCGGTCGATGCCGGTGATGATGATATCCGCGAAGTAGGTCTGCCCTTCCTTCGGCGTCTCCCAATTGACTTGAATCAGACGGCCCTTCTCATTCTCCGGAAGGTTGACGATGTTCGTGCAATCCTTGCGGTGAACGGTGATGCCGCGGCCCTTTGTGATGAATCCGACGATATCGTCGCCCGGAACCGGCGTGCAGCAGCGGGCGATATGAATGAGGAGGTTGTCGGCACCTTCGACGAAGATGCCCGGCCCGCCCGGGTTCTCGTGATGAATCGGTCTGCGCTGGGTGAGCTCCTCTTGTTTCTTCTTTTCTTCCTTTTGAATCTCTGCCTGGTAATACTCAATCAGGCGCTGTCCAAGCTTCGAGAGCGGCGAACCGCCGTGCGAAACGGAGACATAGAGTTCATTGATGTTGGCGAGGCCGAGATCCTTCACGGCGCGAAGGAGGTAGGCATTCTTGGCAACTAAGTGCGGGTCGTAGCCCTTTCGCTTGATGAAGGCCTGAATGCCGGCCTTGCCCTTCTCGAGTTCATTTTCTTTATCCTGCTTGCGAAGCCAATTGCGAATCTTGTTTCTGGCCTGCGAGCTCTTTGCGATCTTGAGCCAGTCCATGCTCGGTCCGGCCGAGTTCGGGTTAGTGACGATCTCGATGATATCTCCGGTCTGGAGCTTATAATCGATAGTCACCATCTTGCCGTTGACCTTGGCGCCGACGCAGTGAAGACCGACATCAGTATGGATCTTGAACGCGAAATCGAGAGGCGTCGACTCGGCCGGAAGCTCGATGACGTCGCCGTGCGGCGTGAAGACGAAGACCTGGTTGTCGAAAAGGTCCATCTTGACCGTTTCGAGGAATTCCATCGAATCCTCGGTCTCCTTCTGGAGCTCGAGCGCCTGGCGGAGCCACGCCAGCTTCTGTTCACTGTCATTCGCGTTGCCGTCCGTCTTGCCTTCCTTGTATTTCCAGTGTGCGGCAATACCATATTCGGCGATGCGGTGCATTTCATATGTTCGGATCTGAATCTCGAACGGATCGCCGTTATCGTCGAGTACCGTCGTATGGATGGATTGATACATATTCGGCTTCGGCATCGCGATATAATCCTTGAAGCGGCCCGGAATCGGCTTCCATCTCGTATGCGCGATACCGAGAACGGCATAACAATCCTTGACGCTGGACACGATAACGCGAATGGCCAGAAGGTCGAAGATCTCATCCAGCTGCTTATGCTGAATGACCATCTTCTTATAAATGCTGTAAAGGTGCTTCGATCGGCCCATGACCTCATAATGAATGCCGGACTGGTCAAGCGCCTTGCTGATCTCATCGATGAGCTCCTGGACTTCCTCTTCGCGCTCCTGCTTGCGCTTATTGACCTTCTCCGAAAGCTCCTTATATTCCTTCGGATAAAGGTATTTGAGTGCGAGATCTTCAAGCTCGAATTTGATGCTGTAAATACCGAGGCGTCCTGCAAGCGGTGCATAGATCTCGATCGTCTCGAGGGATTTCTCCTCCTGCTTCTTCTCCGGCATGAATTGGAGCGTGCGCATGTTGTGAAGACGGTCGGCCAGCTTGATGATGAGGACGCGGATATCCTTCGACATGGCGAGGAACATCTTGCGGAAGTTCTCCGCCTGCTGTCTCTCCTTGGAATCATATTTGATATTGCCGAGCTTCGTGACGCCGTCGACGAGAAGTGCAATATCCTCGTTGAAGTCCTCGACAAGCTGCTCTCTCGTATATTCAGTGTCTTCGACGACATCATGAAGAAGGCCTGCAACGACAGTTTCATCGTCCATGCCGAAATTAGCCAGGATCTTAGCAACGGCAATCGGGTGAATGATATAAGGTTCACCGCTCTTGCGCTTCTGATCCTTGTGCAGCGTACAGGCGATATTGTAGGCCTTTGCGATGAGAGGCGTATTATATTTCGGATTGATAGCCTCCATCTCGCTCAGAAATTGTTCCGTTGTCAAAACCAGGATATCAGTTTGCAAAGTTTTCCTCCTTGACAATCGCCGATCGGTTACTTAACACATAAATATATATCTAAGAAGCAGACTTCTCGGTCTATTTGATGATTCCGTCATTCTCCTTCTTTGCCTTCGCGATGCGCTTACGCTCCTTCTCCTGCTGTTCGAGGCGGCGGGAGTATTTGGACATGCCCTCGCGATGCGTCAGCTCATAGAGGAACGGGCTGCAGAGGCAGATGGAAGAATAGGTACCGACAGAAACACCGATAATAAGCGGAATCAGGAATTGACGAATCTCATCCGATACCATGAAGAACAGCGGCACCATGACGATCAAGGTCGTCAGCGAGGTCATCAGCGAACGCGAAAGCGTCTGATTGACACTGTCATTGATGCGTTTATCCATTTCCTTCCGCTTATAATAAATCTCGTTCTCTCGGATACGGTCAAATACGACGATGGTGTCATTGATGGAATATCCGACGACGGTGAGAATACCGGCGATAAACGGATTGTTGATAGTGAATCCGAAGATGGCATAAATGGCCAGCGTGATGAGCACGTCGTGGATCAATCCGCTGATGGCTGCAACACCGAACTTCCATGTCTTGAAGCGGAAGCGGATATAAATCAACATGCAGAGCGATGCGATGAGTACCGCCTTGACAGCGTTGTTTTGAAGTTCTTTGCCGACCGTCGGTCCGAACTCTTCGGAAGCCAGAACGGCATCGTCTGCCAAATCATATTTCTCACGAAGCGTATCGACGACTTCGTTGCGCTCATCCGACTTCAGATCCTTAATGGTTCGAATGACGATCTGATCATTCTCTTCACCGGCATAGACAATAGTCGGGTCCAACTCATAGGGAGCGATGGTATCCTTGACTTCATCGATATCGACCTGCTCGCCCATATCAAGCTGAATCGTCGTACCGCCCGTGAAGTCGATACCGAACTGGAGTCCCTTGAATCCGGCGCATCCGATACCGATGAGGAAGACAACAAGGCTGATGGCATAAAACTTCTTGCGGTTCTTAATGAAATTGAATTGATGCTTGATGAACATCCGCGGCGTGCCGTCCGATTTCATGCCGAAATACTTCGGCTGTCCGAACGTCTTGTTCTCGGCAATGACCGAAACGAAGAGCTGCGTGATGACAACTGCCGTGAAGATGGAGAGCACCGTTCCGAGCATCAGCGTGAGAGCGAATCCGCGGACCGATGTCGTGCCGATCAGATAAAGGACGAAAGCGGCAATCAAGGTCGTCGTCTGAGAATCGATGACCGTCGTCAAAGCCGAATGGAATCCGGAATCGACAGCCGTGAGGACCGACTTGCCCTTCGCCACCTCTTCGCGAATACGCGTGAAGATGATGACATTCGAGTCGACGGCCATACCGATCGAAAGGATGATTCCGGCAATACCCGGAAGCGTCAGGACTGCACCCAGTCCTCCGAGAATCCAAAGATCGAGGAGAACGTAGAGCGCCAAGGCCACGTCAGCAACGAAGCCGAGTATCCCGTAGGCGAGAATCATCAGAACGAAGACGATGCAAAGACCGATAATTCCGGCCTCAACACTCTTCGTCAGAGCATCCGCACCGATCGTCGCCGATTCTACGGAGGAGTTGACTTCGACAAGCGAAGCCGGAAGGGCCCCTCCTCGGATGAGGGACGAAATCTGCGAAGCCTCCTCTTGGGTGAATCCGCCCGGACGGGTGATCTCACAGGAGCGGCTCGTAATCTGCTTGTCGGCAACCGGCGCCGAGATGATCTCATCATCCAGCATGATGACGATAGCCTGATTCGAAACTGCTGTGCCGTTCGCATCCTTAATCGTGGAAGTGATGTCGCCGGAAGCGGTCTTCGCCGTAGCCTCCGAGAAGAGGTCCGATCCCTCCGACGTGAATTCCATGGTGATCTTGTATCCGCCGTTCGTGCCGTCCGTATCAAAGCCGGCATCGCTGACAGCATCTCCGTTCATGACCTCCGTGCCGTCAGCAAGAAGGAAGCGGAGCTGCGCCGTTCGGCCGATCTGATCGATCGCCTCTTTGGCATTATCGACCCCCGGCATTTCGACGCGTACGCGGTTCGATCCTTCGACAGATACCGTAGCCTCCGAGATACCCATCGCATTGACACGGTTCTCGAGCACTGCCTTCGTCTGTTCCATCAAGCGACTGAGCTCAGTCCCCGTCGCATCGGTCTCCGCCTCCAGGAGGACATAGACACCTCCGTTGATATCGAGACCGTATTTGAGCTGTTCACTGATCTTCTTCACCGGTCCCGCACCGAAAATCGATATGATCCAGCCGAGAACCAGAATGACAATAACGAGAAGAGACAAAATCTTCTTCGTTCGGAGCTTCATGAAATCCTTCCTTCCTTATCTCTACCAATCCCTGTAACGGTTCTTAAACGCAAGTAATATAAACACTTTTCCATTATGCTATATTCGTTATATTTTACCGCAAAATGCCGTTTCTATCAAGGGCAAGCCCTTTCGCTCCGCTTCCAATAAAAAATGCGCTGTGGCACCCACAGCGCATGCTTTGTTCAGCGAAATTATTCAGCCTTCGGCTCTTCCTCTGCAGCAGGAGCCTCTGCTTCTTCAGCCTTCTCCGCCTTCTCGGTCTTCTCACCGCCGAGCTTCTTCGGCGTGACCTTCTTATCTCTGCGCGGAGCCGGCTTCTCTTCCTCTTCAGCCTTCTGATCCTTAGCTTCAGCCGCCTTCTCCTCTGCCTTCTTGCCGACAACGCTGCCGACAGCCGACTTCAGAATCTCAATCGTCATCTTGGAAGTACCCGTCTCCATGAGAATGCGGTCCTCCTTGATGCGGACAATCTTACCGACGATGCCGCCGATCGTGACGATCTCATCACCGACCTTCAGCGATGCTCTCATAGCCTTGATCTCTTTGTCCTGCTTGCGCTGCGGACGAATCAGCAAGAAATACATCAATGCAAGAAATGCGATCAAGAGAATCAAATTATACATACCTGCGTTCATGTTCCATCCTCCTTAAAGAGAGTAATAAAAAATATGGTGCCGGCGATGGGACTCGAACCCATACGGTATCACTACCACGGGATTTTGAATCCCGCGCGTCTGCCAGTTCCACCACGCCGGCGAAGAGGGTAAAAAAAATGGTGTGGCTGACTGGACTCGAACCAGCACGGTCTCCCACATGCCCCTCAAGCATGCGCGTCTGCCATTCCGCCACAGCCACACAACAATAAGATTATAAATGCATTTAAAGCGAATTGCAAGACTATTCCTTTAATTTTCCGTGCGTCGCCGCTCATTATTTTGACTCGCCGTTCTCCCCTTCCTCGTCCGGGTCGAGCGAAACAACTTTTAACTCATGATGCACCGCCGGAAGGAATCGCTCTCTAAAATCCTTCATCAAGAGACGGATGCTGGACGTGTTGACACAAGGATGGCAGGAGAGATACGTTTCATCACAAAGCGCCTCATCTATCAATACATCGACGCGATGCTCCGTATCAAAGATGAGCCCCATTGCCGTGAGCGATCCCGGCGTCAAATGAAGAAGTTCCTCCATCTCCTCGCCCTTGGCAAATGAAAGACGCGAGGTTCCGAGCCGATGAGAGAGAACCTTGGTGTCAAGCCTCTTATCGGCGCGAATCATGAGAAGGAAGTAAACGGATCTCTTGCGGTCGGTCAGGAGGAGATTCTTACAAAGGACATTTCCGAGAAGCTCATCGATCTCTTCACAGGCTTCCATCGTCATCACCGGTTCATGGTCGACACGCTCATATTCAATAGCAAGAGCATCGAGGAAGTCATAGGTTTTGATTTCCTTTGCTTCTCTTCCTTCTGTAGATTGCGGCCGTCCTTTTTGTAATTGAAGCATCTCTTTACTCCTTTACTCGCTATCCTTCGCACTTTTTCGTACAACAAAGCGGTCATGCGGCATGTCGACGCCGCGATAATGCTTCACCCAGCTATCCTGCTTCGTCATGCCGTTTCGAAGAGCCACACGCTGCGATGCCGTATTCGTATCGCGGATGATGGAGCAGACTTCCTCTGCGCCGAGAACTTCAAAAGCATATTTCTTACAGGCGACGGCCGCTTCTGTCGCATATCCGCGGTGCCAATATTTCTTCTTCAGGAGATATCCGATCTCCAGCACCTCCGTGTCCTGCCACGGCTGCATCGTCAGTCCGCATTGGCCGACCATCTCATCCGTTTCCTTGAGACAAACAGCCCAGAATCCGAAGCCGTATCGCTCGTAACGCGCGAGCTGTCTCTCCAGCCATTCCCGGGATTCCCGGTCGCTCATCGCCCCGTTATAAGCATACATGGTCTCCTCATCCTGGATCATTTCACAGAGATCCGGATAATCCGCCTCCGTCATCTCTCGAAGATACAATCGCTCTGTTTCGATAATCATAGTCATCGTTCCTTTCGATTTTACATCCTGCCGTCATGAGAATGAGGTAATAAAGAGGATGTTAAGCCTATTTTATATTTTCTGAGCGGAGATGCAACATTGAATCATTCCAAGAGATATGCCGTCATCGACGGTATCCGCGGGTTCGCCCTTATCCATATGATCCTCTACCATGCGGTTCTCTATGCCCTCTTCCTCCTGATCTTCACATTCATCATGTAAAAAACGGAGCAGTTCACGAACTGCTCCGTTTACTCTATATAATCATTATTTTTGTCAGCGCTGTTTTTACTCCAATTATTATCAAAACAGATTCAAAAACTTCTGCCAGAGGGAAGGTTCTTCTTCAGCGCTTTCTTCGGTTTCCGCCGGTTCTTCTACTTCGATCGCCTCTGTTTGGATCACAAATTGTACAGACTCCACATTGGTATTTTTCTCGGAAACAAATCCAGCCGATTTCATCTGAAAAAATCGAAATTTGCCTCGTCCGCTTCAAGTCCATAAGTTCGCGGGAACATATCCACTATTTCAGGAAACCCGCGTGAATACAAGGCTTTGATAAGGATGGTAGCAAGAAACCAGTAAAATCAAGGCTTTGTGGACAGCAACAGGCAATGCGGCAATTAAAACTGAATAAGTTTACAGAGCAGGGATACCGTTTTCATCAATGGTATCCCTTTTCTG
>CASEEM010000003.1 GCA_949286985.1 uncultured Eubacteriales bacterium | reverse complement strand
TATAACCGAGCTCTATCTGCGCTTGGTGTTTTCATTCCTTGTGGGCAATTCGGATATGCACCTGAAAAACTTCTCCCTCATTGAAACCGAAGAAGGAAGCGGAAAATATGTGCTTTCTCCCGCCTACGACCTGCTACCGGTCAATGTTATCATGCCGGAGGACAAGGAGCAGTTCGCCCTTGCCATGAACGGCAAAAAGACGCATATCCGCAGGAAGGATTTTCTGGTATTTGCAGAGAAATGCGGCATGGCACGGAGCTCCGCCGAAAAAATGATTGCTATGCTTATGGCGAAAAAAGAGAAGGTCCTCGCCATGTGCCAAAACTCTCTGCTGCCGGAGTCTTTGCAGGAACGCCTTGTAAGCCTAATCGAAGAACGGGCAGGTATCTTGGAGGGCTAAACTGCCGGACTTCCCGAAACACGGCGATCACTATATTGTTTATTACATGACGGATATAGAAGACAGAACGGTTACGATTATCCGAGTAGCTTACTATGCCCAGAAGCGTGAAAATTTATTGAAGTAGAGGATAGGAAAAGCGGTATGACGTCCCCTGTACGGGATGACATACCGCCTTGCTTTATTCTTGATTTTGATAGCTGTGCTCAGCCGTTTAATAAACGGTGAAGTCTTTGACGGTCGGCTGCCCGGTCGTGCCGGTGACGAGGGCTTCGCAGGTCATTTCGGCTTCGATTCCGTACTCGTTGGGGACGTCGCAGGTGGCGGTCAGGTGCCAGGTGTCGGCGTCGACGGCGACAGTCTCGGTGCCGAGCATGTGGAGGTCAAAGCCGTACGGATATTGATCTTCGCCGTAATGCTGAACGGCGGTCAGAACAGAAGCGACGCTGAGCTTCTTCTCGAGCGCTTCTTTTTGTGCGATATAATCTTCTTCTTGCTCTATGACGGAAGAGGATTTGCAGGTCAGGGCGATCTCCTCGTCCTTGGCGGCCTTGTCCTCCGCGCTCGGGAGCTGGTCGGTGACAATCCAGTCGGCGAAGATGTCTTTGGTATAACCGAGCTCTTCGAGGTCACTGGAGGCGGCGTCGTCGGCGTGGTAGGTGATGTTGGTAAATCCGGCGTCCTCGAGGATTTCCTCGGCCCTGGTGACGGATTGGCCCGTGACGTCCGGAACTTTGGGTTTGCCGATGCCGTCAACGAAGTTATCGATGGTGATATAAAAGAAACTGGAGATGATAATGACTACGAACATTAAGAGGCAGCCGGAACAGCCGTCGCAGCCGCAGCCGGAATTGTTGGAATCCATGAAGTTCTCCTTTTCTGGTGAAGCAAAGTGCTTGTGAGATGAATGTAGCAAAAAAACGGCGCGGTTACAATAGGGGGCGCGGTGAGTGTCAGGAAAGAGTGACAATGAACGGAGGCGCCATCAAGACCTTCCGCGAGCAAAATGGCCTCACCCAGCAGCAGTTTGCTATTGGTACTTTAGTGGCAAAGCAAAGGGAGTTACTTGCCTGCAAGTAACTCCCTTTTTTGCATAATGCCGAATGATATCCGTGCATCCGAAGCGGCGCCTAAGCGGCGTCTCCGTTCTGATTGGCCTGAAGCGCCTCAAGCTGCGCGTTGAGATTAGCGGCCTGCTCATGGAGGTCGTCGGCGTAATCGTTCAGATCGTCCATGTAGTCATCGAGGGCATCCGGGTCCGAGATGAGACCGTTCGCGTCCTTGAGATATGCGTCGTAGATGGCCTCCGCCTGATCCTCATAGACGTCGTAGAGCTCCTCGGCGGCGTCCTCATATTCGTCGCTGTCGCCATCACCCTTGAGAGGGTCCAGCTGCTCCATGCCTTCGGTGTAGATATTCGCCAGCTCCGTCACCTTCGCCGTCGCCAGCTCGGCGCGGCCGGTCATGTCGGCAGCGTCCAGCTCCGCGGCATCATCCTTGTATTCCTGCAGAAGCTCCGGGCCGGCCTCCTCCATCTGCTTGGTGTAGTCGTTCACGACGGACTCATACGTCGGACCGCCGCAGGCCGTCAGGGCGAGCGTCAGCATCATCGCGGAAAAAAGGAGCAGAATCCTGGCGCTCCTTGTTCTAAATGTCTTCACAGAAGCGGCGGAGGAAAGAAGCAACAAGTGAGACAGAACGAGCACCGGAATATCCTTACTCATCATGTTATCGATTTTCGATTTTGTGAGGCCTCGATTTTAAAATCCGTCAGTTTTCTCCCGAAATGCGCTATAATTTGTATAGTGTTGCAGAAAGTACCGAAGAACATAGAAAGGCAAAAGGCTAGAACCATGATTCGAATCGATCAAGAGAAATGCATCGGCTGCGGCCGCTGCCTCGCGGACTGCGAGGGCGGCGCCCTGGAGATAGAGAACGGCAAGGCAAGCTGGGTCAGGAAATGCATTCAATGCGGCCACTGCGTCGCTGTCTGCCCGACCGGCGCCGTTACCATTCCCGAATATGATATGGACGAAGTCGAAGAATACGATCCGGAGCTTTTTCGTGTGGATCCGGCGACCTTCCTTCGCGCCGTGAAATTCCGCCGCAGCATCCGGAATTATCGCGAGGAGCCGATTGAACATGACAAACTCGAACGTATTCTGAATGCCGGAAGATATACCGCGACCGCCAAAAACTCCCAGGCCACTCGCTTCATCCTCCTCCGGAACGAGCTCGAGGACTTTAAGCAAATCTTCTGGGAAGAAATGCCGGCGATTGTCGAAGGCCTCAAGAAAACCCTGCCGCTTTACGGCAAGATTTTCGGCCGCTTCCTCCGCCTCCGCAATGAGGACCCGGCGAAGGACAACCTTTTCTTTAACACGACTTCCGTCCTCGTCATCACCGCGCAGGATCCGCTCGACGGCGGCCTCGCCGCGGCCAACATCGAGAACATGGCCGTCGCAGAAGGTGCCGGAGCGCTTTACAGCGGTTACCTCCAGCGCCTCCTCGGACTCAGCCCGAAGCTGAAGGAATACCTCGGCATCGCCGAAGACGAGAAGATCGCCTGCGTCATGCTCCTCGGTTATCCTGCCGTCAGCTACAAGAGGACCGCCCCGCGCGCCGAGGGCCATATCGAATGGAGATAATATGTACAGAATTCTCATCATCGAAGACGACTTCGCACTCGCCGAAGCCATGAAGAAGCAGATCGAATCCTGGGGCAACGAGGTCCTTTGCGTCAAGGATTTCCGCCGCGTTCTTGAAGAGTTCACGGCAGCAGATCCCCACCTCGTCCTCGTCGACATCATGCTGCCGTTTTTTAACGGCTACCACTGGTGCTCCGAAATCCGCAAGATCTCCCAGGTCCCGGTCGTCTTTATCAGCTCCGCCGCCGACAACATGAACGTCATCATGGCCATGAACATGGGCGGCGACGATTTCATTCCGAAACCGGTCGACCTCGACGTCATGACCTCCAAGCTGCAAGCCGTCCTCCGCCGCGCCTACGACATGGGCGCCAAGATCCCCATCCTTGAGCACCGCGGCGCCATCCTCAACCTCAACGACACCAGCCTCGTCTACGATGGCGCCCGTATCGAGCTCACCAAGAACGAGTTCCGCATCCTGCAGACCCTCCTCGCGAACAAGGGCAAGATCGTCAGCCGCGACACTCTGATGACGAAGCTCTGGCAGGACGACTGCTACGTCGAGGAGAACACTCTGACCGTCAACGTCAACCGCCTTCGAAGGAAGCTGGAGCAGGCCGGCCTCAAGGACTTTATTACGACGAAGGTCGGAAGCGGATATATCATCGAATAAGGGGACGGAGCGATGGATTTCACGAAAGAACCGAATCAAGACGCGAATCAAACGAGTCCTCGTGTCAAAAGAGAAGAGCGCGAACCGGGAGGCGCTCTTCTCGCTTCGTATGTACGTCAATACCTCCCGCACCTGGCGATGTTCCTCGCCTTCACGGCCATCTTTGCCATCGTCTTTCTCCTCTATAATATCGAAACGGAAGCGGTGCTGTACGCGGCGGGTCTTTGCCTCCTCCTCGCGGCAGCGGTGCTTATCCCGCACTTTTTTCGCTACCGCCGCAAGCATAATGACCGGAGCCTGCTTCGAAGGGACATCCGCTGGAAGTACGAGGATCTCCCGAAGCCGGCCAATTTGGCGGAGAGCGACTACGAAGCCATGATCCGGGACCTCGGACGTCTCCTCGAGACCGCCGAGACCGAGCATGCCGCCGAGCGCCGGGAGAGCCTCGATTTTTACACGACCTGGGTGCACCAGATCAAGACGCCGATTGCGGCGATGAAGATGACGCTCGAGAGCGAGGACACGGAGGAGAACCGCGCCCTCATGAGCGAGCTCTTCCGCATCGAGCAATATGCCGAGATGGTGCTGAGCTACCTCCGGCTCGGGAGCGAATCCACGGATTATGTCTTCCGCGAGCACGAGCTCGACAAGATCATCCGCGAGGCGGTGCACCGGTATGCGCCGCAGTTCGTGCGCCGGCGCATCCGCCTGGTCTATGAGGGCACGGACGTCCGCGTGCTGACGGACGAGAAATGGCTGCTCTTCATCATCGAGCAGATCCTCTCGAACAGCATCAAGTACACGCCGGAGGGCGGGACGGTCGCGATCACGGTGACGCCGGACAAGCTGCTCCGCATCGAGGACACCGGCATCGGCATCGCGGCGGAGGACCTCCCGCGTATCTTCGAGAAGGGATTCACGGGATATAACGGCAGGGAACACAAGAAGTCGACGGGCCTCGGGCTGTATTTATGCAAAACCGCGGCGGACCGTCTCGGCATGAAGATCGCCGCGGACTCCGAACCCGGCGTCGGCACGGCCATCCTCCTGGCGCTGCCGAACGACGCCCTCGGGGTCGAATAACGAACAAAAATGTCACATCGAACGGCTGAAATGTCATGCGAATCAATGTCGCGGACCTCAGCCGTTTTGCGATAATCGGGACAGAAAGAACAAAGGAGGTCCCAAGTATGTCAATCATTCTCGAAGCCAAAGGTCTTCAAAAGATTTATATGTCGCGGTTCGGAGGGAACCGCGTGAAAGCATTGTCGAATGTGACATTCACCGTCGAAGAAGGAGAATATGTCGCCATCATGGGCGAATCCGGCTCCGGCAAGACGACGCTGCTCAACATCCTGGCCGCGCTCGACCGTCCGACGGGCGGTGAGGTGGTGCTGGACGGGAAGTGCCTCGCGGACGTCCGTGAGAAAGAACTCGCCGCGTTCCGAAGAGAGAATCTCGGCTTCGTCTTCCAGGATTTCAATCTCCTCGACACCTTCACCCTGCAGGACAACATCTTCCTGCCGCTCGTCCTCTCCGGCATGAATTACCAAGCGATGAGCCGCCGCATCGAGCCGCTCTCGAAGGCGCTCGGCATTCACGACCTGCTCGGCAAGTATCCGTATGAGGTCTCGGGCGGCCAAAAGCAGCGCGCCGCCGTCGCGCGTGCGCTCATCACGAACCCGAAGCTCATCCTCGCGGACGAACCGACCGGTGCGCTCGACTCGCGTTCGTCCGACGGCCTGCTTCAGATCTTCAATGAGATCAACCAAGCCGGCCAGACCATCCTCATGGTCACGCACTCGACCAAGGCAGCCAGCCACGCGAGCCGCGTCCTCTTCATCAAGGATGGCGCGATTTTCCACCAGCTCTATCGCGGCAATCAGACGAAGGAGCAGATGTATCAGAAGATTTCCGATACACTGACGCTCCTTATGGCAGGCGGTGAGCGCCATGAGTAGAACCTTTTTCGCAAAGATGGCGGTCAGCAATATTAAGAAAAACCGTCAGAGCTACATTCCGTACATTCTGAGCTGTGTGGTCACGACCGCGATGTTCTATCTCGTCCGCTCGCTCTGCCGAAACCCGGAGATGAAGAATATGATAGGCGCCGATACGCTGCTGACCTTAATGTCGATGTGCAGCGCGCTGGTAGCGCTTTTCGCCGTCATCTTCCTCTTCTACACGAACAGCTTCCTCGTGAAGCGGCGGCAGAAGGAGTTCGCGGTCTTCAACATCCTCGGGATGGAGAAGGGGCATCTCGTCCGTATGATGGCTTGGGAGACGCTGGACGTCTTTCTCCTCAGTCTGGCGGGTGGACTCGTCATCGGCATTGCGCTCGATAAGGCGATGTTCCTTCTCATCACGCGGCTCCTCGGGGCCGAGATCCGGCTCGGCTTCCACTTCTCGGCGCAGGCGGTCCTTGATACTGTCATCCTGCTCGTCCTTATCTTCCTCCTCGTTTTCCTGAACTCCGTGCGCAAGATTCGCCTCGCGAGTCCGATCGAGCTCCTGCAGGAGGGGAAAGCCGGCGAGAAGGAGCCGAAGACGAAGAAGATCCTCGCGCTCCTCGGCGTTCTCTGCCTCGGCAGCGGGTATTACCTCGCTCTCACCATCGAGGATCCGGTCGTCGCCCTCTCCGCCTTCTTCGGCGCCGTTTTCCTCGTCGTCATCGGCACTTATCTCCTCTTCACGACCGGCAGCATCGCACTTCTGAAGCTGCTTCGGCGAAACAAGAGATATTATTATAAGCCGAAGCATTTTATCGGCATCTCCGGCATGATCTACCGCATGAAGCAGAACGCCGTCGGCCTGGCGAACATCTGCATCCTCTCGACCTGCGTGCTCGTCATGGTCTCGTCGACCTCGTCTCTCATGCTCGGCCTGAACAACGTCATGGAGACGCGCTTTCCGAGCGACTTCGTCATCTATGCGGATGAGGCGAGCAAGGAAGATGCGGACCGCGGCTTCGAGGCCGTCCGGGCGCTGCAGGAGGAGGAGAACCTCCGCGTGACGGACGAAAGCGCGTACAGCTATCTCTCGTTCGCCGCCCTTCGCGACGGCAGCACCTTCGATGTCGACGAGCAGGCGAATATCACGGACATGAGCCGCGTCACCGCCCTTTGCTTCGTGCCGCTTGAGGATTATAATGCAGTCATGGGCCGAAGCGAAGCTCTCGCGGACGACGAGGTTCTCATCTATGCGAACCGCACCGCGTATGAGGACCGGACTCTGACCGTCTTTGACAAGACCTACGAGGTCAAGGCGCAGCTGACCGACTTCCCGGGGAACGGCGTTCTCTCGGCGTATGCGTCGGATACAATCTATATCGTTCTTCCGAGCCGCGAGGCGCTCACGAATCTCTACGCGCAGCAGAAGGAAGTCTACGGCGACATGGCGAGCAATATCCGTTATCTCTACGGCTTCGACAGCGACTCCCCGCAGGACGACCAGGTCGCCTTCTACCATGAGATGCGCAGCCTCTACGATGCGAACGGCTGGCACGCGACCATCGACTCCCGCGCCGAAGCCCGTCCGAGCATGATGGGCCTCTACGGCGGGCTGTTCTTCATCGGGATCTTCCTCGGCCTCCTCTTCCTCATGGCGACGGTACTCATCATCTATTACAAGCAGATCTCCGAAGGATACGAGGACAAGGAACGCTTCGATATCATGCAGAAGGTCGGCATGAGTCATCAGGAGGTGCGCTCGGCGATTCTCTCGCAGGTGCTCACGGTCTTCTTCCTCCCTCTCCTCGCGGCCGGCGTCCACAGCGCAGTCGCCTTCCCTTTCGTCACGAAGATCCTGGAGCTCCTGAACCTCACGGATATCGCCCTCTTCCGGAATTGCGCCCTCGTCAGCTACGGCATCTTCGCCATCATGTACCTCGCCGTCTACCTCCTGACCGCGCGGAACTACTACCGCATCGTCGGCCGCACTTAACGCATACTACCTTTCTATCCTCTATAAAAACGGAACCCCTTCCCGCCGGGAGGGGTTCCGTGCTTTGTATTGCCTGAGAGGCAAGTAATGGAAACGAAGGATCAATTAACGGGATACCGGCGTGAGAGAAGATGTAGCGCGTATTGCCGAGCAAAGTGCAGAGATCCTATCTCGAAGAAAGATTCGCAACACGCATTATCGAAATCATCGCCGATAAAACCCTTGCTTTAGCTATGGGGATACAGCGGCGATTTTTCTTTTCATTGTTTGTATTAGTTTGAGCAGTATGATATGATACACCTATGAAATACAA
>CASEEM010000002.1 GCA_949286985.1 uncultured Eubacteriales bacterium | reverse complement strand
GTCATGCCGTCGCCCTTGAGGGAGCAGCTGGCCGTCACATCGAGCCAGGATTCGTCGATGCCGAAAGCCTCCTGCTGATCCGTATATTCGCCGTAGAGCTCATGCGCCAGGCGCGAGAAGCGAAGGTAGTGATCCATGCGCGGCGGAACGAAGATGATCTCCGGACAGACCTGCCTCGCCTGCCAGAGAGCCATGCCCGTCTTGACCCCGGCGCGCTTCGCCAGTTCATCCTTCGCAAGCACGATGCCGTGGCGCGCCTCGGGATCGCCGCCGACCGCGAGCGGACGTCCGCGAAGCTCCGGATGATGGAGGAGTTCGATATTCGCATAGCAGCTGTTCATATCTGAATGAAGTATCACGCGATCCATCCGAATCCTCCCCTTTCCTTCGCTCTGTCACCTTTTTATACCTTTCGGCCGCTTCCGGATTGACATCCGGAAACTTCCGAATTACAATTAACACGAAGTTACCTTCCGATTCACAGTATATTCGTTATCGGAAGTTTGTCAACCGTTAATCGGAAGTTAGAAGCGAGCTGTCACACTTCTCGGCAGTTCCTTCTCCGAGGACAGAAAGGCAGGAATGACCATGACTTTCGGCGAAAAGGTCAAAGAGGCGCGTCTCGCCCTCAATCTTTCCCAGACGGAGCTCTCGAAGATGACCGGCATCTCCGAGCGTTCTCTCTATACCTATGAACAGCTCGGCACCATCCCGCGCATGAGTAATGTGAAGAAGCTCGCCGAGGCGCTGCGCGTAACGACGACCTACCTATTAGATGATGGGGAGACGAATGCAGAGCGCGCCGTCGATGCAGAAGAGGAGGCTCTTTTCCTCGAGCTCGCACGTTCGGAATACGGCACCAAGGGAGCACGCGAAGCGCAGGAGGTCCTCGGACGCACGCGCGCCCTCTTCGCCGGCGGCGACCTCGACGAGGAGGCCAAGGAGGTCTTCTTCCGCGCCCTGATGGAGGTCTATCTCGAGTCCAAGGAGGAGGCCCGCGCCAAGTTCACCCCGAAGAAGTATCGCAAGCATCCGACCGAGGATCGCGAACCGCGGAGGTGATGCATCTTGCTGACGACTGAATATATCCTGCATGCCGTCGACACGCTGGTCCGGCGATACGGAACGCGGGATCCTTATGCGCTCTGCGACGCGCTCGGCATTCGCGTTCGCCGCATGGATCTCAAGAAGAGGCTCAAGGGCTTCTTTTTCTACCAATCGCGCATCGCGACCATCGTCGTTGACAGCAATGTGAATACCACCCTCGAACGAATCCTCGTCGCGCACGAACTGGGCCATGCCGTCCTTCACCGGGAGACGGCCATGATGATCGGATTTCAGGAGATGGAGGCCTTCGATGCCGCCACCGCCGCCGAGAACGAAGCGAATCTCTTCTCTGCCGAGCTCCTTCTGACCGACGGCGAGGTTCTGGAGCAGCTCCGCGAGCACTCCTTCTTCCAGACGGCACAGGCGCTCTTCGTCCCGACGGCGCTTCTCGATTACAAGTTCCGCGCCCTCTGCGAACGCGGTCTCCTTCAGGAGACGATGGAATGTCGCGACAGTCGCTATCTCAAACAGGATCTCGGCGCTTATACGGACGAGCACGAGCCGTCTTGATCGGATCGCATACGAAACGGCTTCCCGGGTCCTGCCCGAGAAGCCGTCTGCTTTACTTTACTTTCCGTTCCTTATTCGTTTAATTCTTTCGATTCGAATAATTCATCAGATTCGGCTCATTCGGCTGATTCGTCATTCTCAGGACTTTCGCCGAGGCCGCGGAGCTCCTGTTCTGCCATCATCCGAAGTTCTTTTCGGACGATTCGCTTCAGGCGCTTACCGAAGCTGCGAAGGTCCCTCACATAAGCCGATTGCGAGCGCTCCCGTTCCGAGAGGCGCTTATTCTGCAGCAGCTTCCTCGTGAATTTATCGAATCCCTCACCGAGGTTGCGATTATTGTCCACGACCGCATCCGCCGTCTCAAGATAGAGCGGCCGGCGCTCGTCATAGAGTGCCTCCGTCCCTCGCTGCTGCGAGAGAGGCCGCCCCTTCGTCGCGAGCTTCGCCGGATCGCGGTCGAGATAGAGCACCAAGCCTTCTCGGCAGAGAAGGCGGCGATTCTCCTCTCGGAGCACCGTACCGCCGCCCGCGGCGAGAACATACGGCTCGCCGTTCAGCACCTGCCGCAGCGTCTCCGTCTCCGTCTCGCGGAAGCGTTCCTCCCCATACTTCCTGATCATCTCGGACGGCGCACAGTCTGCAAGAAGGCGCGTCGCCTTATCCAGATCGATGAACCGGCGATGACATTCCTTCGCCAGCTGCTTCCCTATCTGTGACTTGCCGCTCCCCGGCATTCCGACGAGAAGAATCGGCAGCCGCTCCATGCGAAGCTCCGTCAGCACCTCCCGAAGGATATCCTCTTCCGGGAGCTTCTCCTCCGTCCAGATTTCCGCCGCACGGATGCCCTGAACGATGAGCATCTTGAGCCCGTTCATCGTCTCCGCCCCGGCTGCCTCCGCCTCCTGAAGGAAAAGCGTCCGATGCGGATGATAGATCATATCGGCCGCTGCTTTGAGCTGCCCGAAATCCGTCACTGCGAGTCCGTGTTCTCCGAGAATGCTCCGATCTGCCGCCTGCGGGCTCATCCCGATCGGCGTCGCTTGAATGAGAATCTCCGCATCGAGATAAGCCTCCCTGTCCTCCCACGAGACCACGCGGGACCGCCGTCCGGCCTCCGTCCCGCACGGGATTCTCTTCTTCGCCGCCTCCGGATTCCTCGAGACCAATACGATTTCTTCCGCACCGCTGCGATGAGCGGCTTCTTGCATTGCGAGCGCCGCACCGCCCGTGCCGAGAATGACGACCCTTTTCCCCTTGAGGAAGCCCGGCGCGAATAAGCTCGCCGCGCCGTCGACATCCGTATTGTATCCGCGAAGCGCACCCGAAGGAAGGCGGCGAATCGTATTGACCGCCCCGACAACGGCCGCCGTATCCTCGAGTTCATCGAGATACTTCATGACCGTCTCCTTATACGGGTGCGTGACATTGAATCCGCCGTATTCCTCGCGCTTCAACACCTCGCGGAGCTGCTCCTCCGAATGCACCTCCAAGAGATCATAAGGATAATCGCCTATCCTCGCATGAAGCGCCGGTGACAGACTATGCTCCGTCCCGAAGCCGATGAGGCCGTAACGCTGTTTCGCTTGATCCGTTCGTTCCATCTCGGAACCTCCTGCCTGCTCTCTCACAAAAAGCGGGAACAGAATGCCTCCGTCCCCGCTGCCTTTCATCCGTCATTCGGCGGAAGATCTATTCTGCTTCTTCTTCGGTCTCTGCCTCTTCCGAAGCGACCGCCTCCGGCGCTTCCTCGGTCTCTGCCTCTTCTGCGGCCTCGGCTGCAGCCTCCTCTGCTGCGGCATGCTCCTCAGCGAAATCCTCCGAGCGCTGCTCCGCCTCGACCTTGTCGAGATCGATGCGGCTGAAGGTGATCTTGCCCTCCGCGATCTCGTTCGTTGCCAGGCTGACCGGACGCTCCGCCGGAACCTCCGTCAGGACCGGCTTGCCGTCGATGATATCGCGCGCACGCTTCGCTGCCAGAATGCAGAGCGTGTAACGGCTGTCGACCAGTTCATTCAATTCATTTACTGCAGGATATAACATCATAATGGATTTCCTCCCGAATCTTTAATCTTTAATCTTCAATCTTCAAATTTCCGGTCGCTGCTCTTCGTCAGTTCTTTCAGCAGTGCTTTCGTCGCTCTTTATTCGTCGTAGAGCTTGATCAGCTCACTTACACGCTCCGGGACGCGGTGCGACTCCGCGTTCATGATGCTCGCGATGTCATTCGCCGCATCGGCTACGACGCCGTTGACGACATAATAATCATATTCGCCGATGAGCTTGATCTCATTACGCGCCTCGTTGAAGCGTCGATCGATATCGGCCTTCGACTCCGTGCCGCGGCCGACGATGCGGTCGTACAGCGTGTCGAGGTCCGGCGGAAGCAGGAAGATGAGAATGGCCTCTTCCGGCATCTTCTTCTTGATCTGCAGTCCGCCCTGGACATCGATCTCGAGGATGACATCTCTCCCGCGCTTCAGGTGGCGGAGCACTGCATCCTTCGGCGTACCGTAATAATTATCGAAGACCTTGGCATATTCCAGCATGTCGCCGTTCGCGATATGCTCTTCAAACTCCTCGTGCGAAACAAAGAAATATTCAATGCCGTCTACTTCACCCGGACGCGGATTTCGCGTCGTCATCGAGGTGGAAAGGTGCACATCGTGCGTGCGCAGGAGTTCCTTGCACACCGTGCCCTTCCCGGCGCCCGACGGGCCGGAGATGACATAGAGATGACCGACTCTTTGATGGGTTTTTGCCATAATATTCTCCTCTCTGTGTATGGGGCATTGTAACACAGCGCCGCGAAAAGCACCAAGGATTTCTTCACAAATTCTTCATATTATGAAGAAATCTTCATATTCTCGTTCCGGGATGCCTTTACTGTTCTTAGGCAATGTTCTGAACCTGCTCACGAATCTTCTCGATCTCTGCCTTGAGGTCGAGCATCCACGAGGTGATCTCCGTATCGTTTGACTTCGATCCGATGGTATTCGTCTCACGGTTCATCTCCTGGATGAGAAAGTCCATCTTCTTGCCGACGGTATCCTCCTTACCCTCGAGGAAAGCGCGGAGCTGCGCGATGTGGCTCTCGAGGCGGACGAGCTCCTCCGTGATATTCGCCTTGTCGGCAAAGACGGCCGCTTCCAGAAGGAGGCGATCCTCCGAAATGTTCTCCGGGCTTCCGAGGAGCTCCGTAATGCGCGCGCGGAGCTTTTCCATATAGATCTTCTCTAGCTGCGGCGCACGCTCCTTGATCTTATCCTTGATGCCTTCAATGACATCGGCGCGATGCAGCAAGTCGGCCGCAAGGCGAGCGCCCTCCGCCGTCCGCATGGCCTCGATATCATCAAGCGCTTCATGTAGCGCCTTATCCATTTTCGCCAGGAAGGCTTCTTCGTCCTCTCCCTTGGTGACGGCCGTCATCACACCCTCCTGCGAAGCGATCATCGAGAGGCTGATCTGGTGCTCCGGAAGGTTCAGCTTATCGGCCAGTTCGCGGTATGCACGATAATATTCCTCGGCCACGGCACCGTTCACCTCGACGCTCTTATCCGTCGTTCCGAAGAGATCGACGCGCAGCGAGACCTCGATCTTGCCGCGAAGGAGACGCGCCTTGACGGCTGAGCGGAGATGCTCCTCCGCGAAAGCATAACGACGCGGGCTCCGCACCTGGATCTCCGCATAACGGTTATTGACCGCCTTGATCTCAATCGTAATATTCATCTCTTCGTCACGGTACATGCCGCGGCCGAAGCCTGTCATACTCTGAATCATTTCGAGACTCCTTTACTTTGAAACTCCTGCATTTGTCGCGATGAGAAAGCGCTGCTTCTTCGTCCGTCTTTCTCATCTTTTCTATTATACGCTCTTTCTTCCCTCTTTCCGCGGTTTCCTTCCCTTTTTCTTTGGAATTTTCCCTGCTCCGTGATATATTTAATACATTGCATTCATTCACAGAAAGGATATTACTCGTGGCCTTTGACGGAATTATCACCTGCGGGATCGCCCGCGAACTCGAGGATCTTCTGCTGCTCGGCAAGATCGAGAAGGTCTACCAGCCGGGACAGGAAGAACTCCTCCTCCATATTCATACGAAGCGCGGCAATGTCCGCCTGCTCGCCTCGGCCGGGAGCCGCTCGGCCCGCCTTGCGCTGACCGAAGAACGGTATCGCAATCCGACCCAGCCGTCGAGTTACTGCATGCTCATGCGAAAGCACCTCCAGGGCGCACGCATCACGGCTCTTCGCCAGGTCGGCTCAGAGCGCATCATCGAGATGGACCTCGAGGCGCAGACGGAGCTCGGCTTCACGACCTCGAAGCGCCTGGTCGTCGAGATCATGGGCAAGCACAGCAACATCATCCTCATCGATCTCGAATCGGGCAAGATCATCGATGCCATCAAGCGCATCTCCATCGACAAGAACCGTGTACGTCAGCTCCTCCCGGGAGTCATTTATAAATATCCGCCGGCGCAGGACCGCGTGCCGTTCAAGGAAGTGACGCCGGAGGATTTTTCCGCAAACGAAGATGAACGCCTGCTCATGAATCGCATCGCCGGCATCTCTCCGGCCATTGCGCGCGAGCTTGCCGCTGCCCCGTCGCCGTATGACCGCCTGCAGCAAATCCTCGCAAGCATCGAGAACGGCACCGCTGCCGCGCGCATCTACCTCGACGACGGCAAACCGAAGGAATTCCATCTCACGGACCTCCATGAATATGAAGGACTGGAGGAACGCCGCTTCGAAACGCTGTCTGCGTGCATCGAGTTCTTCTACCAGCACCGCGAGAGCACGAATACGATTCGCCAGAAGTCGATTCCGCTCCACCGCACGGTCACGCAGGCGATCGAGAAGGCGGCGCTCAAGAAACAGCGTCTGGCTGAGGATCTGCTCCGCGCCGAGGACAGCGACCGCTACCGTCTGTACGGCGAGCTCCTGACGGCAAACATCCATGCCGTCCGCCCGGGTGCGACGCGTGTCACCGTGACGAATTATTATACCGGCGAACCGATAGAGATTCCGCTCTCGGAAAAGCTCTCCGCGTCGAAGAACGCGCAGAGCTACTTCAAGAAATATGCGAAGGCGAAGACGGCCGTCAAGGAGAAGGCCGTCCAACTCGAAGAGACCGAAAGCGATCTCACATATCTCGACTCCGTCCTCCAGGCGCTCGAGACGGCGGACACGGAGGAGCAGCTCGATGAGATCCGCGATGAGCTCGTCGAGACCGGTTATCTTCGCTACCATGCGAAGCCGGGCGTCCGCCGCAAGAAGGCGAAGCCGCAGCTTCAGGAATACACGCTCTCGGACGGCCACAAGCTGCTCGTCGGAAGGAACAATAAGGAGAATGATTATCTCTCCATGCGGCTCGCCGCGAAGACGGATCTCTGGTTCCATACGAAGAACATCCCGGGCTCCCATGTCCTCCTCAAGCTGGAGAAGGGCGAGAACCGCGACAACCTCGCGCCGCAGATTCTCCAGGAGGCGGCGGAGATCGCAGCCTGGCACAGCAAAGCGAAGAACAGCGCGCACGTCGAGGTCGACTGCGTCCCGGTCCGCTATCTGCACAAGCCGAACGGTGCGAAGCCGGGCATGGTCATCTTCACGAACAACGAGACGTACACCGTCGACCCGAAGCTGCCGGCGACTGAGCAAGAAGCGGAAGTCGATCACACCCCGGTTCAGTAGGATTCGGCAAAGGTTCCGTAGGATTCGGCAAAACAGAGAGAAATCGCAGACATAAAAAATCCCGAAGCAGACGCTTCGGGATTTTTATTATCTTTATTGATATCATAAGTCGAGTTCTTTCCAGAGCATCTAAACGCGTTCCTGCTTGGCCGCTTCAATGGCCTCCGCCAGGTCGATCTTGCCCTCATAATAAGCCGTGCGGATAATGACACCGTACAGCCCGATATCGCGGAAAATCTCGACATCGCGCAGCGTCGAAATGCCGCCCGCCGCGATGATATTCATCCCGAAATTCTCGCAGAGCTTCCGGTACATCGTGCGGTTCGGTCCCTCCATGCTGCCGTCGCGGCGCACGTCCGTGCAAACCATCGTCGACACGCCCTTGACCGACATCTTCGTGCAGACCTCATACAGCGTATACGCCGACTGCTCCGTCCATCCCTTGATGAACACATATCCGTCCTTGACATCGGCGCCGACCGCAATCTTGCTGCCGTAAAGGCGCGTTGCCTCATTGACCAGATCTTCATTCTGAATGGCCGCCGTCCCGAGGATGAGCCTCCGCACGCCCATGCGCGCATACGTCTCGACCGCCTGCATATTGCGAATGCCGCCGCCGAGCTCCACCTTGAGTCCGGTCTCCTTGATGATCTCCCGAATCGCTTCGGCATTCGGCGTACCGCCGTCCCGGACACCGTCCAGATCCACGATGTGGATCCATTCCGCGCCGGCCGCTTTGAACTCCTTCGCATATTCCAGCGGCGTCTTCTCAAAGACCTTCGTCTCATTGAAATCGCCCTGCGGCATGATGACGACCTTCCCGTTCATCATATCGATGGCAGGCAAAACAAGCATGACAACCTCCTGTTCTTGCGGTGATCTGTCTTCCTCTCCATCATAACGGATAATTGTGGCAATTGCATGGATTATTTAAGAAAATCGCCGTTCTGTTTGTGCTTTTCCCAAAAAAGCGCTTCGCGCTTGTTTTGAGCAAACCGGTTTGCTTCGAGCCTGCCTGCTGTTCCGAGCAAAACTGCTTAGAGCAAACCTTTTTCGCGAAGCTCACGTTCCAGCTCTCCGGTCGACGATTCCTTCGCCTCCTGCAAGCGCTCCTCCTCCGTCTGACGGCGCATGCTCTTCGGAAGCTCATAGAGCTCGCGGCGGCTTTCGCGCGCCGCCTCCTCGAGCTCCGCCCGCGTCATCGTCTGCGTCACATCCTTCGAGGAAGCGCGTTCCGGCGCATAGCGCATCGCCTCGTACGCCCGGCGGGTTTCATCTTCATAAGGATCCGTCATCCTCTCAGCGGCAGGCATCCGATCCGCGGCCTGCGGTCTTTCTATCGCCTGCGTCCGTTCTATCGTCTGCGTCCGTTCTATGGCCTGCGTCCGCCGCTCTTCATCCTGCGCGGGGATGACGCGCGTCGGTTCCGCAGGAGCACGGTCCTCTTCCTCACGAGACAGCACCGTCCGCGCCGCCTCCTCCGAAGCCGTCCCCGGCTCCCCGTACACCTGCACCGCATCCCGGAGCGCCGCCCCGGCCGCCCGGAAAACCGCCTCCAGCGCGTCCCGGCTCGCCCCTCCCTCGAAGAGCCGCACATGCATCGTCAGTCCGGCCGCGCGCGAAAATCCTTGAAAGAAATACTGCGCATTCTCCGTCTCGAAATCCCCGAGCTTGTTCGCCGGAATCTCCATATCCAACCGGCAATACGGCTCCTCCGTGAAATCGACCGCCGCCAGTGCCAGCGCATCCTTCACCGGAATCACTGCACCGCCCGTGCAGCGGAGCTCCGAAAGATCGCCCGCTGCCGCGCGGTACGCTTCACCCATCGCTTCGCCGATGCCCTCGGCCGTCCATGAACCGCCGAGCTCCGGCTCGCCCGACGTCCGAAGCGCCAGGTCGAAGCTGCCTTCCGCCATCATGAGGCCGAGCAGCCGATCGAAGACATGCATTCCCGTCTTCGCATCCGACTCACCCTTACCGTCCAGCTCGAGCCACAGCGAAAC
Organism: uncultured Eubacteriales bacterium; assembly: GCA_949286985.1. Classification (GTDB taxonomy): domain Bacteria; phylum Bacillota; class Clostridia; order Peptostreptococcales; family Anaerovoracaceae; genus Mogibacterium. The sequence continues at coordinate 9,225 of CASEEM010000002.1, read as the reverse complement.
GGCCGTCTCTTCCGTATGTCTCATTCGTTTCGCTCTTCTCATCTCACACCTCCTCGCGCTTCACCGTGCGGTCCAGCACCGTGCGATAGCCGCCCTCGCCGTAAACGAGGCAGCGATTGACGCGGCTGATGGTCGCCGAGCTCGCCCCGGTCACCCGGCTGATCTCCTGAAAGACGGCGCCTTCGTCGAGCAGCCTTGCCACCTCGAGACGATTGACCAGATCATGAAGCTCCTTAATGGTGCATACATCCGTGAAAAAGGCGCGGCATTCCTCCTCATCGCGCAGCGAGAGTACCGCACGAAAGAATTGATCCATCAATGCGAAACGATCCTTCTCTTCCTTCATTCCGTCGCCTCCTTTACTCTTCGTTTCCTATTCTGATCAGCGTTTTCTCTCGTTATGTTAGCACTGCACTGTGCTAAAGTCAACGTACCGAGGCGCAACGCACCGCGCCCCAAGCAAACGCAACGCACCGCGCTGCCGCTGGTTCTTTCGTCCGCCGCGCCGCCGACGCAAACAAAATAGGAGGGCAACGCCCTCCTTGTATCATCCTTCCTGCGAATCCTGTTCGTCCGTGTCTTAGTCGTCGACCTCCGAGAAGTCGTCCTTGCCGACGGAGCAAAGCGGGCAAACCCAATCCTCCGGCAGATCCTCAAATGCCGTGCCCGGTTCTACACCGTTATCCGGATCGCCAAGAACAGGATCATAGACATAGCCGCAAATATCGCATACATACTTCTTCATCTTGTACTCCTTTCATGCGGACAGGTGTCCGTCGTTTAGTTTCGTTTTGTTCATTGTAGCACTCGCTTCACCGTTTGAAAAGGAAAGAATGTGGATTCCTCTTCATCCGGCATTCATATAGCACGAAGAAGTCCTATGCCCATCAGATAATCATGCTGAGCCGGTTCGCGGCATAGGTCTCAGTGAGACGCTTCATGTTCGCCTGCATACGCGCCCTCTTCCGGTCGTCGGCCAGAAGGGCGAGGATCTGCTCGCTCGTCGGAATCGGGAGGCGGTTCTCCACGACGGCGATCTGCTGCTCCTCGGCGAAGGCGGCATTACTCTTCTCCTGCTCGAGGAACGGCGTGAGGAAGAAGATCGGGATCCCGGCCCAGACGGCTTCAAAGAGCGTCACGCCGCCGGCCTTGGTGACGAGGAGATCCGACCGCCGCATATAATCGGCGATGCGGTTCGTATATCCGACCGCTTCGACGCGAGGATACTTCGTACGGAGGCGCTTTCGGAGTTTCTCATTCTTGCCGGTGATGACCGTAATCTTCACCCTTTTATCCTTCGAGAGAACATCGAGCAGCTCCTCGAGGTTCGGCATCAGGCCGAAGCCGCCGCCCATGATGAGGACGCGCTTCGGGCGGGAGGAACCGCTCTTCTCGCGCTTCATCTTCGCCGCCTTCGTCCGGAGATCCTGCTTCCTGCAGCCGCCCGAAGCTTTTCCGCGAGCGCCGTGCTCCGTAAAAGCGCTGCGGACCGGGACGCCGGCGACATGGATGATGGCCGGATCGATGCCCCTCTCCACCAACATCTGCTTCGTCCGTTCCCCGCCAACGACATAGGCTGTACTCTCCTCGGAGATCCACTGGCTGTGCGGCAGGATGTCCGTAATACAGGTGACATACGGAATACTCTTCCTCGACTTCCGAAGATAGGCGCCGATGTATTTCGAGGTCACCGGGAGCGTGGAGATGACGACATCCGGCTTCTTCTCCTCCATGAGCGCATGGAAGTGCTTGAAGCGATAATATTGCAGCCGGCTCTTCGTCCGGCGGTCATCGAGCCGGTTGATGAAATTGTAGAGATGGTAGAAGCGGCTGCTCATCACGGCAAAGGCGCTGTAGATTTGCTTATGGCACCGCGGGAAAAGGAGTTCGATCATGTCGATGATCTCCGCTTCCGCACCGCGCTTCTGCTCCAACTCTTCCTTCACGGCTTCGGATGCCGAGAGATGGCCGTTCCCGAATTTGCCGGTCAATATCAATACTTTCATGCTGCTGCTCCTTGAAATAAAGCGGCTCCGGACAGGCTGCGTATTCTCACTCCCCTGCCCGGAGCCTTTTCCATGACTCATCCTTAACCCTCGAGCATCATGGCGAGGGAGTCGTTGCCGAAGAAGGTGTTCGCATTATAGAGGAAGAAAACGTCTGTGATTCCTTCCGAATACATGAGGTCGTCCACGTTATCGAAATAGTAGCGCGGGTCGACCACGACGATTTCGTTGAAGTGCTGCGTGAGCATCGGGATCATGCAATTCGCATACGAATCCTTGACCAGGAGGAGGCGGCGCGAATTCTTGATCGGGGTGCGGATCGTGTAGACCGGCTCGTTGCTGCCGCCGAAGACGGTATAAGCGTCCTTCTTGTCGAGGTTATCCAGCCGGTAGAAGGAGGTGGTCTTCTCCTTTTTCTCCGGGTAATTGATGACCGAGCGCGGTGCGTCATCGCTCTCCGGGAGCATGACCTTGATGGCGTCCTTGCGCATCACGGTGAAGCCCGTCTTGGAGGCGAGGGTGCCCGTGAAATCGTTCTTCACGACGACGGAGCGGAAATCCTTCGGCTGTCCGATGCCGAGCTCGGAGGCTACCGCACGGTAGGCGAGGTAGGCGCCGTCTGTGGTCCAGTGGTGATCCGTATGGTAATAGAGCTGCATCTCGTCCTTGTACTTGCGGAAGGTCTCGCGCACATCGAGGGTCCGGATACCGGTGGCGTCGAGCGAGGCGAAGAAGTCATCCATGAGGGCATCCTGGTCGGCGGTCTCTACTGCTGCCGGGAGCTTATCCTCCAGGATATTCGCCGCATTCGGCACGAGGAGAAAGCTCATGCGGAGCTTCGGATGGGCCTTCTTGAAGCTTCCGAGCGCTTCGGCCGTCCGCTCCGTGAATCCCTTCTCCGGGGTGGTGATGTCCTCGAGAAGGTAGCCGTCCTTGCCCTTCCAGACGCCGTTCGCCTCGACCTTGCCCTCCGTGAGGTCAGCCGCCGCCTTGACGCGGATGAAAGCCTTGCGGCCGAGGAATTGATCGTTCGAATAATCTTCGATCTGCGCCTCGTAGCGGCCGGAGAGGTATTCGCTCACCGAGAACTCCGGGAAGGTCTGGAGCATGCGGTTCTCCTCTTCCGAGAATTTGGTATCCGGGACGAGGAGGTTCGCGATGAAGAAGAAGGTGATCGCGGCCGTGAAGACGACGCCGGTCAGGAGCGCGAAAGCCGCTTCCGGCTTCTTCCTGCTGAGGCGCACGGTCTGCACCGTCTTCCGGATCGGCGTCAGAATGCGCTCCGGAATTCTTTTAATGAATGAAATGATTTTTTTACCGAATCGTGGTTGCATGAAATGCCTTTCCTAAGTGATCAGTTCCTGCCTTGTGAAGCTGCTTTACCCGAAATTGAAAGCAGCGGCGAAGCCGCTTTGCCCGAAATCCAAAGCAGCGGCGAAGCCGCTTTTCTTAGAAGCGGAAATAGAGGAACGGGTTATAGGCGCCGAAGACGAGGTAGGCGACGGCCAGGACGAGGACGCCGAAAAGTGCGGCCACACCGATTCTTGGATGCGCCTTGGCAAAGGTCTCGAAGCGCTTCGCCGGATACGGAGTGCTGAAGAAGCCCGCCGCCAGGAGCATCAGGATATTCGTCCGGATGTAATACAGCGTTGTCATATTCGCGAAGGCGTACGGGCCGCCGCCGAACAGGACGGAGAGGTAATGGAGTGCGTCTCCGATATCCGTGATGCTGAAGAAGACCCAGCCGACCATGAAGGCGAGGATGCAGTAGAGATGCTGAATCCACGCCGGTGTCTTGGCGAGGTACTTCCCGAAGATGTATTTCTCCAGGATGAGGAGCACGCCGTAATACATGCCCCAGAGAACAAAGTTCCAGTTCGCGCCGTGCCAAAGTCCGGTGAGCGCCCAGACGATGAGAAGGTTCAGAATGTGGCGCGGGACGGTGACGCGGCTGCCGCCGAGCGGGAAGTAGACATATTCGCGGAACCAGGTGCTGAGCGACATATGCCAGCGGCGCCAGAATTCCGTGACGGTCTTGGAAATATACGGATAATTGAAGTTCTCATTGAACTCGAAGCCGAACATGCGGCCGAGGCCGATGGCCATGTCGGAATATCCGCTGAAATCGAAATAGATCTGGAACGAATAAGCCGCGATGCCTATCCAGTAGACGAGCACCGAGACCTTATCGTCCGGGAGAGCGCCGATCTCTGCATAGAGGGCGCCGAGGTTGTTGGCGAGAAGGACCTTCTTGCCGAGTCCGTAGAGGAAACGCTTCGCTCCGAGGCCGAAGCGCTCCGGCGTGCAGACGCGGTCATCGATCTGAAGCTCGACGTCGCGGTACTTGACGATCGGGCCCGCGATGAGCTGCGGAAAGAACGAGAGATAGAGAAGGAACTTCGGGAAGGCGCGCTGCGCCTTGACCTTGCCGTAATAGACGTCGAAGACATAGGACATCGCCTGGAAGGTATAGAAGGAGATGCCGATCGGGAGCGCGAGCGCCGTATAGGAGATGTCGAGCCCCGTCAGGTCGTTGAAGGTATCCATCAGCAGCCCGAAATATTTGAAGAAGCCGAGCATCAGGAGGTTGACGAAGACGGCAAAGACGAGATTGCCCTTCGCCGAACGGCCTCTTGTGATATCCTTCTGGATGAGCAGCGCCATATAATAATTGAAAAAGGCGCTGTAGAGCATCAGGACGACGTAGACCGGCTCGCCCCAGCTATAGAAGAGCAGCGAAGCGACGAGGAGCACGACGTTCCTCGCGGTTCGCTTTTCCGCGGGGATGACATAATAGAGGCCGAGCGTGATGGGGAGGAAGTAGAAGAGGAAGAAAATGCTGCTAAATAGCATTCAGGATCACCTCCTCATACGTACTCGGATCCGGCGCCGTGATATAGATGAGATAATTCCCCTTCTTGCGGACGATGGCGTTGTTGAGCTCCTTGACCTGCTCCGGTCCGTAGCTGTCGAAGACGGCAATCTGATCGTCGATGCGCTGACGAACAGCATCCTCCGCGCCGCTGAGATCGTCGCGGCTCTTCGCCTTGATGATCAGGACTTCGTCGACGCTGAGCGCCTCGCTGCTCTTGTAATAAAGGACCTCCTCATAGCTGCCGGCATCGAGGCCGATGAACTGCATGAGGCCGCGGTCGCTCTCGGGGGTGAGGGTCGAAAGTTCCGTCTCCTCTTTGAGCGATGCCTCGATATCCTTGAGCGGGACGTCCTTTGCATCGTCGCGGATATAGAAGAAGGCGAGCAGGCCGATGAGTACCAGAAGCAGGACGCACTTCACGATGCGCGTCCTTTTCTGCTCTTCCTCCTCACTTCTACGATCTCGGTTCGATTTGATATCTTTGTTCTTTATCTCCTGAGAAGTCAAACTTCCTTCCTTTCTGTCTTTCGTTCTCCGTCTGTCCCGTTCCCCTGCATAGCACCGCAGGTCGGCTTAATCGAGACCGGCCGCCTCGCTCATGCGATTCAGCCAATAGAGATAATATTCAGACTGCGCGTGGATGCCGTCCTCCGCATAGAGCTCCGGATGGGTCTCGAGGATGTCCGAAATGTCGAGGTAGGTATATCCCTCTTCCTTCGTCATCTTCTTAATAGCCTCGTTGAACTTCTTATAATCGCGGATGGCCTTGTTGCCCTCCTGTGCCTTCTCCGTCGGCGTCGTGATGCTGACGACGATAATCTGCGAATCCGGCGAGGTCTCAGCGAAATCCGCGAGGAGCTTCGCATACTGCTTCGTGAACGCTTCGGCGTCGCCGCTGTAATTGCCCATATCATTCATACCGAAGGCGAAAAAGGCGGCTTTCGGATGCGTGGCGGCCGCCGTTTTGAAGAGTTTCTCGCTCGTAAGGACGCTGGCGCCGATCTCACTGTAGACCTGATCCTCCGAGAGCCAGCCGTAGACCGAGAGACCCTCCGTCAGCGAATCGCCGATAACGACCGTATCGCGGAAGAGACGCATATAACGCGCCTTCATGCTGTCGCCGCCCTCCGTGATGACCTTGATATTGAGCGCCTCATACGCGCGTTCGACCGATTCGACAGAGACGTCCTGGAAGGTCTTCACCTCTTCGCGGTTCGCTTTCACTTCCTTCGACTTATATGGTGCCGGGAGCGAGAAGGCGAACAGGCGGAAGCAGAAAACGAGCGCCAAAAGGAGCCCCGCGACTGCGAGGATTTTGGCGCGAAGCGAGAGGCCGTGCCACTTCTCTGCAAGGCGATTCTTCTTGTTCTCTTCCGTTCTTCCCTGTCTCATAGTTTCTCCTAGTAGCGATTCATTCTGCCGTACGCTCGGTGACGCAGCATGCGGTAGAAGATAGTGATGTACTTATTGGCGATCTCGACGACGATGAAGCCGAGCGCAATGGCGGCGCAGAAGAGCACCAGGTCGACGAACTGTTCCTTGGCCGGATCCGACTCATCCATGACGACATAGTACATCATGTAATACAAATTGTTTCCCGGAATCATCGGGAAGGAGCAGACCGCCTGAAAAATAGTCGCCGGCGACTTGTGGACGCGCGCCATGACCTGGGCGAAGGCGGCGACGAAGATGGAGGCCCACATCGTGCCGAGGAATCCCGATCCCGTCATGTGCTCGACGATAACATAGATGCCGAAGCAGATGAAGGAGCCGACGCCGCAGCTGATCAGCTTCCTGCCGCGGACGCCGAAGATGATGGCGAAGCCGATGCAGGCGATGGTGCAGGAAATGAACTGTGCATAGATATTCGGATTCATATTACAGCACCCCCTTCAGCAGGAACATGGCGGCCGCGATCCCGAGTGCGATGCCGAACGCGCCGATGATAGAATTGGAGATCTTGAGGAGACCCGAGAGCGTATCGCGGTGCATGAGGTCGATCATGCCGTACGTGAAGCTGAGTCCCGAGATCATGAGCATGACGATGCCGAGCGTGATGTTCGACGGATTACTCGCCAGGCCGAGCCAGGCGGCAAGCAGGATGAAGACCTCCGTGCAGAAGCCCTGGATAAAATTGTAAATCATGATATTGTGCTCCACCTTGTCGAGGCGCCTCCCGACGAAGACAAGAACAATGGCAGCCACGACGGCGACAAGGGCATTGCGGAGGTCACAGCCGAAGAAAACGCCGAATCCGACGCCGCCCATGATACCGGCCGCATAATCGATCCAGACCGGGAGCGGCTTGTCATTATCAATCTCCTTGAGGCGTCGAGAAATCTCCTCCGGCTCCGGCGTCTCCTTGCACAGACAACGCGACAGGTTGTTGAGCTTATCGAGCTTCTCATAGTCGATCGACGTTGACCCGATATGACGAACCTGGGTGATGATATCGCCCTCCTCCGTCTCGACCGTCGCCTGAATATTCGAATAAATGACCCAGATATCCGCATGGACAAAGCCGTAAGCGCGGCACAGGCGGTACATGCTGTCCTCGACGCGCGAGACCTCCGCGCCGTTCTTGAGGAGCGCAACGCCGACATTCAGCATGTTCTTCACAAGCTTCTTGTAATCCATTTTCTTTCCTTCCGTCAAACTGTTTCCGTTGCATCCATGAACGCCGGGATGAGCTGCTTCTTTCGCGAAAGCACGCCCGGCAGGATGACGCTGTCCTTCGTATATTCGGCATCCGGATAAGCAATCCGCACGAGCTCCTCCGCCCGGTCTCCCGCATAGAGCAGCTCCGAGGAAGCGTTGCGGATATCCGTCAAGAGGAAGAAGACCATCTTGATGCCGTTCTTGCCGCAGTTATTTCGGAGAATCGGCTGCACCAGCGTGCGAAGCCGCTCCAGCTCCTGCGAGCTCATCGAGCTGATCTGTCCGACGCCGAAGCTGAGACCGTGGAAATGGAACTTCTTGTAGTCCTGGAAAAAGATCTCCTCCGGGGTCTTATCCATGAGGTCGGAGCCTGCTTCGAACATCTCGTTCGCAAATTCTTCGATATTGATGCCGGCGATGATGGCCAATGCGCCGGCCGCCATCTTATCCTGCGTCGTGCAGGTCGGCGAACGGAACATCAGGGTATCGGAGATGATGGCCGCCGCCAGCAATCCCGCGATCTCCGGCGGGATCTCAATGCCCTTCTCCACATACATCTGGTAGAGAATCGTCGCCGTGCACCCGACCGGCTCCAGCTGGAAATAAATCGGCTGCAGCGTCTGGATGGTGCCGAGGCGATGGTGGTCGACGATCTCTAGGATATTCGCATCGTCGATATTATCGACGGCCTGCGACTTCTCGTTGTGGTCGACGAGGATGACCTCCTTGCGGCGGATACCGAGGAGGTTACGTCTGGAAACGGTGCCGACGTAGCGGCCCTTCGCATCGACGACCGGGAAGGCGCGGTGGCGCGTCTGGGACATGATGCGGCGCACCTGCTCCGTATCGTCTTCGGTCTTGAAGGTAATCAGGGATCCCTCCGTCATGAAAGCGCCGACCGGCACGCTCTTGTTGATCTCATAAGAAGCCGAGAAGGAATCGAGCGCCGTCTCGATGATGACTGCATGATGCTCCTCTGCCAGTGCCTTAACCTCTTCCGAGGCCTTGGCTCCGAGGCAGAGAATGAGGCAGCCGGCGCCCTTCTCGAGCGCAGCAATCTGATTCTCCTCGCGGTCGACGAGGATGACGAGATCCTTCTCTTCGATCGCTTCTCTCATGCGCTCGACCTGAGCGGCGCCGATCAGAACCTTGCCGTCTGCAAAATGCGCTTCCGCGTCGCCGCAGACGACACGTCCGTCCAAAGTAGCCGCGATATCCAGATAGCGCGGCTTTTTCTGGCCGAGAAAGCTGCTGTCCTGCGCATCCATGAAGGCGCGGGCGATGTCGCCCTTCGTGATGAGGCCGATGACCTTGTTGCCCTCGGTGATCGGCTGCGTGACGGCTTCGCTCACGCCCATGACCTCCCAGGCGTCCTTGATGGTCGTCTCGCGCGAGATGCCCGGCGTGCGGCGAATCTCCATGTCCTTGACCTGCGTCGTGACACTGTCGATGAACGGCGGCACCGGAACGCCGAAGCGATTCAGGACATATTCCGTCTCCGGTCCGATGCTGCCGGCACGGTAAGCCGTATAATGGTGGCTGTTCGTGATGCGGTTCTTGATCTCCGCATAAGCGATGGCCGAACAGATGGAGTCGGTGTCCGGGTTCTTGTGGCCGATAACGATGACGTTGCGTTCTTCTTTCTTCATGAGTCCAACCTCTCACTCTGCATCGAAATCCTTCCGA
>CASEEM010000001.1 GCA_949286985.1 uncultured Eubacteriales bacterium | reverse complement strand
CCATCCATCATACCCTCCCGCAATCATGTTGTACTTTGAGTTTTTTCAGCGGTGCGCCCGTAACCTTAAAAATCAGTTCATCAACGCAGTCCGCATATCTGCCTTGCGCAAGGAGCTGATTTTTCAGTTCCACTTCATTATATGTAGGAACGGAGAGCAGCTCAAATGTGCAAAAAAGTATAACTATTTCCGAGATAGCGTCAGATCAAGCTCGTCCATTTTCACTTCTACCTCGATATGTTGTTCTGAATGAAGTTTGGACAAAAAACATACCGTCTCTATATGCCCGGTCCACGGGAACATCTCGACCGGTGTGGCCTCAAGGAACGAATATCCCATCTCGGTCAGGCGCTTCACATCGCGTGCCAGCGTCCCCGGATCGCAGGAGATATAGACAATACGCGATACGCCGGTATCAGCAAGCGTCTGAAGGACTGCCTCCTCACAGCCCGCGCGCGGCGGATCGAGCACTGCGACGATCTCCGCTTCCGGATCAAGATACGAAGCATAGATCTTATCCTCCGGATCAAAGAGGCGCGACAGGATATCCTCCGTCTTGCCTGCATAATAGCGCGCGTTCACCACGCTGTTCAAGACGGCATTTCGGTTCGCATTGAGAATGGCCTCCTTGACCACCTCGATACCGATAACCATCCCGGCCTGCTTCACCATCGAGAGGCCGACCGTACCGACACCGCAGTAGAGGTCGAGCAGGGTTTCCGTACCCGTCAGTCCGGCATACTGCGCTGCGATTTCATAAAGGTGGACCATTTGCGGCGTGTTCACCTGGTAGAACGAGGCCGGCGCCAATTCGAACTGCAGTCCGTTCACCTCATCCGTGATAACGCGCTCTCCCGCGAGTACGACGTAATCCTCCGCGTATTCGCGGAGGGATTTTTTCTTGACCTCGAGAACCACGGAGGTCAGATAAAATTCCTCTTCGTCATCCTGCGCTTCGAGGACGAAATCGTTGACGCAATCAACGATTTCCTGTGCATTCGGAAGATCCGGCTTTGCGGCCGTGAGAATGAGCATGAGATCGCCGGTGCCCTCACACAGCTTGACGGTGAAGGAGCGGAGGAGACCTTCCTTTGTCTTCGGATCATAGATCTCGAGATATCCCTGATCTATCAGGCAGCGAATCGCTTCTGCGACGGCCATCGTCGTACGCTTCTGGAGAAGGCAGTCCTCACAGTCGAAAACCTCGTGTGAGCCGCGCTTCATGAAACCGACGACCGCTTCACCGCTCTCCATGCGGACGGCGAACTCCGCTTTGTTGCGATAACGGAATTCCTCCGGCGAGGTGACGAGCGGCCGCACCGTCGGCGCTTCCAGCCCGGCAATCCGCTCGAGCTTGCTCCGAACCTGCGCCTCTTTCAGCCGATGCTGCGCCTCCGGTGCGAGTTCCTGCATCGTGCAGCCGCCGCAGATATCATTATAAGGACAGAGCGAATCGATGCGATCCGGCGATGGGGTGAGAATTTCTTCCGTCTCGGCGAAAGCATAGCGCTTCTTCTCTTTCGTAATGCGTGCGCGAACCCGGTCGCCCGGCACCGCGCCGCCCACGAACAGTGTGAGTCCCTCTTCCGTGCGGCCGATGCCCTGCCCGTCTTCGCTCATATCAAAGATCGTAACAACTTCCGTTCGTTCAGACGCAAGTCTCTCCGTCCCAAGTCTTTGATCCTTACGTTTCTCCGCCTTCCGTCCCTTACAGACAGATTTCTTCGCTGACGCCTTCTTCCCGGCGCCGCGAACGCCGGTCTTCGGCAGGCTCGGCTTTCCGTTCTTTTTCTCACTCATAAGTATATTCTTCCTCTTCCCGTTTCTGTGAAGCAAAGGAGGGAACAGACTCCCAAGATACTCAATCTGTTCCCTCCTTTTTTGTGCAATTATTATTTATTGAAGATGCATATTTCGCAAGTCTCTCCAAATCAAGTTCGTTCACTCGCCGGTTCCTCGCAGGTCTCTCCAAACCAAGTTCGTCCACTCGCCGGTTCCTCGCAGATCCGTCCGACCTTACTCCTTCGGCAGATTCTCGGCGATTTCTTTCAGCTTGGCGAAGCGCTTGCTCACCGCTGCCTTCTTGATCGGCGGGCTCATGGCTTCCCCGAGCTCGGCAAGGCTCGCATCCGGGCGCTCGAGGCGGAGCTCGGCGAGATCACGGAGCTTCGGCTCCAGGTTGGCGAGGCCGAGGCGCTGCTCCAGGATTTCAATCGTATGAAGCTGTTCGCCGGAGGCGGTGAGCGTCCGGTCAACGTTGGCATTATCGCAGTTCGAGATGCGATTTGCGGCCTGCTTCAGTCCGCGTCCGATGCGGATATTCTCGAATTCGAGCAGCTTTCCCTCCGCACCGATCAAGGCGAGCATGTCGCTGATATATTCCGCGCGCTTGAGATAGACGACGTGTTCGTCGCGGCGCTCGGCGATGTTCGCGGCGAGATCCTCGAAGGTCCCGATCAGCTTCTTCGTGTCGAGGGCCATTTGGCGGCTCCCGACGAGGAATTCCATCTGGTAGCCGCGGTGCGGATCCGACATCGTGCCGCAGCCGAGGAAAAGTCCTCGGAGGTAGGCGCGGCGGCAGCATTTGGTCCGGACGATCGGCTGGTAGATGCCGTCCGAGAGATAATCATTGCCCTCACGGATGAGCATCATGCCCGTCTCGCGGAGGATCTGACCGCTCTTCTCGTCCGGCGGAATCGTGAGCGAATACCGATATCCGCCCTTGCGGCTTCGTCCCGGCATCTGCGAACCGCCGACCTCGAGGCCGGCGTTGCTGTCAAAATATTCCTTGATGAGCTTCTTATAATGGCGCGCGATGGCCGGATTCTCCGTCGCCGCCACGATGGTGAACCGGCCGCCGCCGGCCAGGCGGAGACTTCCCGAGACGCGAAGGAAGGCCGTAATCTCTGCGAGCATACAGCATTTCTTCGCAGGCTCGATGCGGGCGAGTTCTCCTTTGACTTCCGATGAAAATGACATTACTTCCTACTGTCTCCCTTCGGTGAGCCGGCCAGGTCGCGGTGCGTCAGGGTCACGCGGTAGCCGTCCTCACGAAACAGCTTCGCCATCGCGTTAGCAATGGCGACCGAGCGGTGATGACCGCCCGTGCAGCCGAATGCGATATTGAGATGGTATTTGCCTTCCTGCATATAGCCGTGAACGAGCTCGCGAATCATCGCATGGAAATCCTCGACGAATTTCTGCGCCAACGGCGAGCGGAAGACATAATCCTGAATCTTCTTGTTATTTCCGGTCAGCGGACGGAGCGACTTGATGTAATACGGATTCGGCAGGAATCGCACGTCGCAGACGAAATCCGTCTCGATCGGCAGGCCGTACTTGAAGCCGAACGACGAGACATGAATATTGAAGATGACATCCTCGCGGTTCAGGAAGGTGCGGACAAGCGTCGTATAGAACTCGGCCACTTTCATGCCCGTCGTATCGATGATGCGATCGGCCTTCTTGCGGAGACCCTCCAGCTTCTGACGTTCCTCCTCAATGACCTCGGCCGTCGCGCGCCCGCCGCTCAGCGGATGGACGCGGCGCGTCTCGTTGAAGCGACGGATGAGCTCCTGCGTCGAGCAATCGATATAAAGGACGGTCAGCTTGATATCCTCGCGCTCCCGAAGCGTATCGATAACGCGCTCCAGTTCTTGAAAGAAGGCGCCGCCGCGGATGTCGGCCACGAAGGCGACTTTTTGCATGTTCGTCGTCATCGAAATCTCGAGGAAGTTGCGAACGAGCTGCGGCGGCATGTTATCGATGCAATAATATCCCTGATCCTCCAGCCAGACGGACGCTTTGGTGCGCCCTGCGCCGGACATTCCCGTGACGATAATGACTTCCATGCTTTACTCCTATAACCTCTCCGTGATATTCACGATGCGTTCGAGCTCAATGCCGGCTTCGAGGGCACGCGCCATGCCGGCCTCATACGATCCGACCTGGTTCGGCTTGTGAGCGTCGCTGCTGACGACGAATTTGACATCGTAATCGCGCGCAATGCGAAGCTGCTCGACCGTCATCTGCTTGTGGCGCGAGCTGATCTCCATATACGTCCCCGTCTTCTCGCAGGCCTCGATCAGCGGCACGATATCAAACGGGCCCTTGTCTCCCGGATGCGTGAGGACGGTGAGATGATTCTCATAGATCGCGCGGAGTGCTGTCTCCGTATTCTTCGCCTTGAGCGCCGCGCGGCTTCCCGACGGCAGCCCGACATGCGAGCAGATGGAATTCTTCAGCATATTCCCGTGCATGACGCCGTAATGGTAGCCCCCGATGACGAGATCGAAGAGCTCCATCTCCTCCGGCCTCACGTCGAGACCGTTCGGCGTGTCGCAGATATTGGCTTCGACGCCGAGGAGAATCTCCATTTCGGGAAAAGCTGCCGAAGCTTCTTCAATGTCCTTCCGCAGCTCCGGCAGGCGCTTCATATTCAATCCGTAAATGCGATGGCCCGGGCCGTGATCCGTGATCGCGAGGCGCTCGATGCCCTTGTTCGCGGCGAAGGTCACATTCTGCATGACCGTGCCCTTCCCGTGCTTGTACGGACCGCAGCAGGAATACTGCGTATGTGTATGAAGATCCCACATCATGCGATATTGGGAATGAATCTTGATAATCTCTTCCATCGGTTGCTCCTTTGATTAACGGATGATACGGACCTCCGGCTCCAAGCGGAATCCGCTGTTCTCATAGACGCGGCGCGCGACCTCGTCCATCAGGGCGAGGAAATCCGCTGCCGTCGCATGGTCGACATTGACGAGGAAGCCGGAATGCTTCTCCGAGACCTCGGCGCCGCCGATGCGAAGTCCCTTAAGTCCGGCCTCTTCAATAAGCGCGGCGGCATAAGCGCCCTCCGGTCTCTTGAAGGTGCTCCCTGCGCTCGGGAGCTCGACCGGCTGCTTGGCATTGCGACGCTTGCGGAATTCGTTCATGCGCTCCCGGATAGCCTCTTCCTCATCCGGCTTCAAATAATAAGTCGCCGAGAGAACGATCTCACCGCTCTCCTGGACAGCGCTGTGACGATAAGCGAAGGCCATCTCCTCGGCCGTGCAGGCGCGAACATAAGAGCCGTCGCGCGCCATCAGGTTGACGCTGCCGACGACATCCTTCGTCTCTCCGCCGTAAGCGCCGGCATTCATATAGACGGCGCCGCCGACCGTACCCGGAATGCCCGAGAGCGGTTCAAGACCCGAAAGCCCCTCGCGGCAGACGAACTGTGCGAGGCTCGAAAGAAGGCGGGCCGCGCCGACCGTAACGGTGTCGCCGCTCCGCTTGATAATTTGAAAGTCTCCCGTGAGATGAAGGATGACACCGCGGTAGCCTTCGTCCAAGAAAAGCAGATTAGAGCCGTTACCGACCAGAAGGTGCGGGATCTCCTCCTTCGTCAGGAAGCGAAGGAGCTTGCCGAGCTCCTCTTCCGTCTCGACGTCGATGAAATAATCCGCCGGTCCGCCGATGCGAAGCGAGGTATGGTCGCTCATGTTCTCCTGTTCGTGGATACGGTCTCTCTCCACCAGGGCGGTCAGTGCCTCCAAGACGGAGGCATCATTCTTATAAGCTGTCATTGGAATCTTCCTCCTCATGATATTTCAGCGGTTCGCTTTGGATACCGTACGGCTCATAATCCATATAAGCCATCGTCTCATTTGTCATCTTGCGCGAGGCCAGGCGGATGCCGGTGAAGTGCGACATATAACGATAAATGACGCAGAAGACCGGGACGCCGAGTGCCATGCCGAGGAAGCCGAAGAGGCCGCCTCCGATCAAAACAGAGATGAGAACCCAGAAGCTGCTGATACCGATAACGTTGCCGACGATCTTCGGTCCGATGACATTGCCGTCCAGCTGCTGGATGATCAGAATCAGGACCGCGAAGTATACGGCCTTGATCGGGCTCTCCAGGAAGATGATGCAGAACGACGGAATCGCGCCGAGGAACGGTCCGAAGAACGGGATGACATTCGTCACACCGACGATGACCGAAATCAGGAGCGGCAGCGGAATCTTGAAGATGATGAGTACGATGTAAGTCAGGATGCCGATGACGATAGCATCGAGAATGCGGCCGACGATGAATCCGATGAAGGTCTCGTTGATGATGCGGAAAAATTCAAAGATTTCATTCTGCTTCTTCTCCGAGCAGATGCCGGCCACGACCTTGCGGCCGATAGCGAAGAGCTGCTCCTTATAATTGAGCAGATAAATCGAGATGAGGATGCCGACAAAGATATCGAAGAGCGCATTCAGGAACTCCATGACCTGCTGCGAGACGAGGGTCGCCACCGTGGTGACATCCTGCTGCAGGAGATTCTCCTGCGCCCAGTTGAGCATCTTCGTCACGCCGGCATTCGCGACTTCGTTCAGCGTCTCCGAAATCTGCGGGAAGTTGGCAAGGTGAACCGAGGTCCATTCCGACAGCGAACGGAGCCGTTCCGGCATATTTTCAAAGAGGCCGACGACGCTGGCAATCACCTGCGGCAGCACGAAATACGCGACGAGCCCGATAGCCACGACGATAACGATCATGCATATGAACGAGGCGAAGAACTTCGCGAAGAAGAGGTTGTGTCTGAATCGCTTTGTCTCCTCCTCCGAGCTCCGAATCTCCGCGAGATTCTCCTTGTAGCTCCCGTGCCGCATGCTGATGATCCCGAAGAAATACCGGACCAGCTTATTGAAGAGCGGACAGAGGAGAAATGCGAAGAAGGCGCCGATATAGACCGGGACGAGGACATCGTTGACCTTCGCGATCCCCGCTGTGATATGCGCATTCTTGAACATATTGGACAGTATGATGATCGCCGCACCGGCTGCAATCAGTACGATGCAGTTCTTGACATAATGGCTGTGAAAAAATCGCCGCAGCATGAGATTTCCTTTCTCAAACGACATAAAAATACATCTACTATATTACATCAATTGCGCCTCCCGTTAAAGGGAAGAATCCGCACCGCTGCGCCCTTTTTGAGCACTTTTCTTCCCGTTATTGAGCTTATCTATTGGAAGCTTCCGCGAGGTGGTAGTATCATGATTGTAGATTTTCTCAAAGGAGGCATTTTCATTATGAAACTCGATGCAAGAGGCAAGGCATGCCCGATTCCTGTCATCATGGCAAAGAAGGAGCTCGACAACAAGACGCAGGAGCTCTCCATCGTCGTCGACGGTCAGACCCAGATCGATAACCTCGACCGCCTCGGCACGACCTACGGCCGTCCGATTTCGGTACAGCCGGAAGGCGATAAATATCTCGTCACCTTTGCGGACGGCGAGGGCGATATCCCGGATTCCGCCGCTTCGTACAGCGACGGCTCTTATGCTGTCTTCTTTAACAGCGAAGGCATCGGCAGCGGCGACCCGACCCTCGGAAGAAACCTCGCCAAGATGGCCATCTTCACCCTCTCCGAGTCGGAGAACATCCCGGCTTACATCCTCTTCATGAACGGCGGCGTCAAGCTCGTCTGCGGCGAAGAGCCTCAGATTATCGACAACCTGAACACCCTCATCGAGAAGGGCACGAAGGTCTATGTCTGCGGCACCTGCCTCAACTTCTTCGGACTTCAGGACGAGTGCAAGGTCGGCACGGTCAGCAACATGTATGATATCCTCGGCGCCATGCAGGAGGTATCGAAGGTCATGACCCTCTAGGAGGCACGATGATCGACGAATATTATCTCTATACCTTCGAATCGACGCACGGTGCCATCGCCACAGAGCAGATTCTGAAGCCGCTCGGCTGCATCATTATGCCGGTCCCGCGCGCCGTCTCCTCGAGCTGCGGCATCTCGGTTCGCATCGAGAAGGACAAGATCGAGGAAGCGAAGACCCTCTTCGCGGAAAAAAGCGAACTCCGCCCGGCGGAGTATCGCTTACTTCACATCACCCATGATAAGAGCGATAAGGAGAACGGCTTTCATTACGACATCTGCGAATAAAGGTATCCGAAGCAGATCCTGCGGCCCGCCCGCAGGATTTTTTGCATAAGCGGAGAATCGCGGGATTTTTTTACACAAACGCGGCGAATCCCGTGCGGTGCAAGGGCTTATACTCCGATATCATCTTGTTTTTACATCGATATTACGATAGTATTACGACCGCAAGGTATAATTATTTGAATACGCATGAAGGAGCAGCATTATGAATAAGCACGCATTGGTCGATCTGGGTTCGAATACCATCCGTCTTTCGGTCTACGAGGAACTTCCGGGCGGGAAGTTCCGTCAGCTCTTCTCCGAGAAGCAGACGGTCGGTTTGGCGAACTACGTGGAGAAGGGTTCGCTGACGGAAGCCGGCATGAAGCGAGCGACCGAGGCCATTCAGGAATTCCGCCATCTCCTTCAGATTTTCGGGATGGACAGGATGAACATCTTCGCGACGGCGTCGCTCCGCAATATCAACAATACGGAGGCGGCCGTGGCTTATATCGAACGCGAGACCGGATTCCGCCCGGATGTCATCTCCGGCGAGGAGGAAGGTGAGCTCTCTTATTACGGTGCGCTGGCGGCGGCGAAGCTGGACGACGGTGTCCTCTTCGATATCGGCGGCGGCAGCACGGAGCTCGTCACCTTTGCGAATAACCATGTCATTCTCGGAACGAGCCTTGCGATCGGTTCGCTGAACCTCTTCCGTCAGCATGTCTCCGGCATCTGGCCGAAGCGCCGCGAGATCGAGCAGCTCGAGATGCATATCGACGATACGCTGAGCACGGTCATCCGTCCGAAGGGTGCGGTTCCGCGTCTCTACGGCGTCGGCGGTACGGCGCGCGCCCTGCTCCTCCTCGAGCAGGCGATGGGCAATGTCAAGAAGGACGAACGCGTCATCACGATCGAACAGCTGGACGAGCTCACGGATATCCTCCGCCGGCGCAGCGAGACGGCGCGCAATCTCGTGCTCCGCCACTGCCCGAGCCGTGTGCATACGATCATCCCGGGTGCGTTGCTTGTGAACAGCGTCTGTCACGCCTTCCGCTGTGACTCGCTCTATATCAGTTCTTACGGTGTCAGAGAGGGATACTTATGTCAAAAGCTATTGAAACCTTCGATTTAAGCTATACGCAGAATCGCGAGCTGAGCTGGCTCAACTTCAACAGTCGCGTACTCGACCAGGCTGCGGATCCGGACGTGCCGCTCATGGAGCGCTTCCGCTTCCTCTCCATCTTCACGAGCAATCTCGACGAATTCTTCATGGTTCGTGTCGGGAGCCTTTTCGATGTCTCCATCATGGACCCGAAGGCCATCGACAACAAGAGCGGCATGACGCCGATACAGCAGCTCGACAGCATCTACGATGCCGTCCTCCCGCTCATCCGCAAGCGCGATGCGCTCTACAAGGACCTCATGAAGAGGCTCGCGAAGAGGGATATCGTCGATCTCAATGATATCAAGGTGAGCGACGACGAGAAATCTTACATCCGTCGTTATTTCAAGGACTTCATCCGTCCTCTCCTCTCGCCGCAGATCATCGATCCGACGCATCCCTTCCCGCACCTGAAGAACAAGACGCTCTACATCGCCGCGCTCCTGAAGGACAAAAAGAACTATCTTCTCGGCCTCGTCGCCGTGCCGGACAGCATGCCGTCCGTCATCCAGATGCCGGAGACGCCGGGCCATTACATCCGTCCCGAGAGCATCATCGAGCATTATATCAAGAAGGTTTTCCCTATCTATACGATTGAGGAGCATGCCATCGTCAGCGTCACGCGCAATGCCGACATCACCTTTGACGAAGAGAAGTTCGACGAAGATAATCCGGACTTCCTGAGCACCCTTTCGAAGCTCCTCCGCAAGCGCGACAGGCTCCAGCCGGTCCGCCTCGAGATGCAGGGCAATGCGCCGAAGATCCTCGGCATCCTCGCCGATCGTCTCAAACTCACGAGGAAGCAGTGCTACACGAGCTATGCGCCGCTTCTCCTGAGCTACGCCTATGACCTCAAGGATTTGAAGCCGATTTATTATTATCCGGCACGGACGCCGGATTATCCGGATTACCTCCGTAAGGATATCTCCATGTGGAAGCAGGTCGAGCAGCGCGATGTTCTGCTCTTCTACCCTTATCACAGCATGGACCCGTTCCTCGCCCTCCTGAAGGAGGCCGCCCGCGACCCGGAGGTCGTCTCCATTCAGATCACCATCTACCGCCTGGCCAAGAACTCGGCGGTCATCAAGTATCTCATGGAGGCTGCCGAGAACGGCAAGGATGTCACGGCGCTCATCGAGCTCCGCGCCCGCTTCGACGAACAGAACAATATCGACTGGGCGAAGGTCCTCGAGGATTCAGGCTGCCGCATCATCTACGGCGTCGACGAATACAAATGCCACTCCAAGCTCTGCCTCATCACGAAGCGCACGGGCCATGGCCAGCTCCGCTTCATCACGCAGATCGGAACCGGCAATTACAATGAGAAGACGGCCGCACAGTATACCGACTTCTGCCTGATGACAGCCAATCCGGCCATCGCCGAGGACGCCGTCGCCTTCTTCCAGAATATGCTCATCGGAAATACGAACGGCAATTATCACACGCTGCTCGTCGCCCCGAACCGCATGAAGAGCGAGCTCATCCGCCTCATCGACCGCGAAATCGCCAAGGGTGAGGAGGGCCGCATCATCATCAAGGCGAATTCCGTCACCGAGCGCGACCTCATCGACAAGCTCGCCGAAGCCTCCTCGGCCGGCGTCAAGATCGATCTCATCATCCGCGGCATTTGCTGCCTCGTCGCCGGCATCCCGGGCAAGACGGAGAATATCACCGTCACCTCCATCGTCGGCCGCTTCCTCGAGCACAGCCGCATCTACGCCTTCGGCAAAGCCGAAGAAGCCGAGATCTACATCTCGTCGGCGGACCTCATGACCCGCAACCAAACGCGCCGCGTCGAGGTCGGATGTCCGGTCCTGAGCGAAGAAATCCGCCGCTGGATCGTCTCTTACCTCCAAATGATTCTGCTCGACAACGACCGCGCCCAGCGCATGAAGCCGGACGGCACGTACGAATCGGTCGTCAACGACGCGGAGAAGATCAACGTCCAGTCGTATTACCTCACGCACCCGATCGAGCTCACCTCGTCGACCGTCCCGGCTAAGGGATTCAGGGAGAAGCTCAAGAGTTTCTTGGGAATGAAACGAGCGTAAATTTATGAATGAACTTATGCGGAACACATGGATGCCTCCCTGTATTATACAGGAGGCATCCATTTTGTTTTCTCCTGAATGCTTTTATTTTCAAAATAGCAGATAGAAAATACCCTCCTTACTGGATATCCAGCAAGGAGGGTACATATCACCATAATTTCATGGCTTTTCTTATAAATTGGTG